>CAMYJX010000054.1 GCA_947258825.1 uncultured Pseudomonadales bacterium | reverse complement strand
GCCTCCACACGGGGCGCACGCATCAGATTCGAGTCCATGCCCAGACGTCGGGTCATCCGGTGGTGGGGGATCAGAAATACGCGACCTCCGAGCAGCTGGCGCTAGCCTCCGGGCTTGGCGTGCGGCGCCTGTGTCTGCATGCCAGCGAGCTTTTGATCAACCACCATGGGCGCAAGCTGCGGCTGGTTGCGGAGCTGCCAGAGGATTTTCAGGAAGCCTGGTCGGCGTTGGGCTGAGCAGAATCTGCCAGCACATCGAGGCCGGCCCCGCGGAGCATGCGGCAGAGCTCGATCAGCGGCAACCCGATCAGCGCGTTGGGGTCTGTTGTTTCGATGGCGTCGAACAGTGCGATCCCCAGGGCTTCGGATTTGAATGCCCCGGCGCAATCGAGTGGCTGGTCTCGACGGACGTAGTTGCTGATTTCCTTTGCCGTCAGGTTGCGGAAGTGCACGATGGTGTCCACCACGGCGGTCTGCGTTCGGTCTCGGGCCACATCCAACAGGCAAAGACCGGTAAGAAACAGTACGGCATTGCCGGAAAGTTGCGATAGCTGCTCCCGTGCCCGGGCTTCGGTTCCTGGCTTGCCCAGAATCTCTCCCTCGCAGACGGCAACCTGGTCCGAGCCGATGATGAGCGCAGACTCGTGATCGCTGGCAACTGCTCTGGCTTTCTCCTCGGCGAGCCGGGCGACAAGGGCATCCGGCGCTTCCTCACCTTCGGGGTTTTCATCGATATCCGGTCTGTGCGATGAGAAGGGCAGCCCCAGCTTGGCAAGCAGCTCTGCGCGATACGGGGACGACGAGGCGAGAATCAGCTCGGTCAAAGGTATCTCCTGTCTTCAGGTTTCTTTTCAGGGGTCATCTGAACCCGAGCCTTCAGGGTGCCCGAAGGCGATTGCCTCCCCGGGATTTCGATTTCGAAAAAGCTCTAAAATCTAAACGGTTACGCGCTTTCGGCAAGCCCACATTCCGCTTTACACAGGGTGTCAGGGTACCTATGATTGCGCCCGCTATGAATACCCGCCCGGACGAGCGCCTTTCCTACATAGAATTGGCCAGGCAGGGCGCCAGGGTTCAGCGACAGCTGGCTGCGCAGGATCTCTCCCGGCTTTCTTCTGTTGCCCGCATCCAGGATGACGTGGATGTGGCGCTGGAGTTTTACACCGACGAGTTGGGCCGGCACTGGGTTCAGGGCTCAGCAGTAGCTCGAGTGCGAACCAGTTGCCAGCGCTGCCTTGAGCGCTTCCCGCGGTCTCTGCATGCTCAGGTGAGTTTCTGCATAGCGCAGGAGCCCACAGCGAGCGAGCTCGCGAAAGAGTTGGACGTGTTTACTGCCGGATCGGATATGGTTTTGCTGTCTGATCTAGTCGAAGACGACCTTCTCATGGCTCTGCCGGAACGTCTCTGTAAGAGCGAACCCTGCGAGCACGCGCCGCGGCTCAGCTATCCGGCGTCGGGCCAGGGTGAGAAAGAAGCGGGTTCTGGCGTCGAAAATCCTTTCAGCGTCCTGGCTGCGCTGAAGAACCAGACAGATTGATGAGTTGGAGGCTCCATGGCAGTTCAGCAGAATAAATCCACCCGCGCCCGTCGCGGTAAGCGCAGGTCGCACGATGCTCTGGGCAAACCGGCTCTATCCATTGATCCGATGTCCGGGGAAACCCATCGTCGTCATCACGTCTCCGCGGACGGCTACTACCGCGGCAGACGGGTCGTTCAGGGCGAAGACTGAACGCTACCTCCGCCTCGTCCTGAAGGTCCCTGGCAGGGCCTGTCTAGCAACGACGCCCCCTCGGTGCACGTGGCTGTAGCCTGATGAACGGCGGCCCTCCGCCCACCTATCGGCCGCGTATAGCCATAGATGCCATGGGTGGCGACGGCGGCCCGGCAGTAACGGTCGAGGCAGCTCGGACCCTTCAGGGGCGGGCAGATGTCATGCTCGTGGGCAACGAGGCCGCGATTCGCGCTGCACTTCCCGACGCGCCGGAACATATCTCCATCGCGCATGCCGGCGATCAGGTAACCGACTCGGATTCACTGAGCGATGTTCTGCGCCGGAGACCACATACATCCATGCGCCGGGCGTTAATGCTGCATGCTCAGGGTCGGGTTGACGCGGTTGTCAGCGCGGGTGATACCGCCGCGCTCATGGCGCTGTCCAGAATGTTGCTCTCCATGATCCCCGGCATCGAGCGTCCGGCGATCTGCAAGGCTATCCAAGGCAGGCGCGGGCCCTTCTGGATGCTGGATCTTGGCGCCAATCTCGATTGCAGCGCCGGACAGCTGCTTCAGTTTGCCGGCATGGGGGTAACTCTGGCCAGTAGCGCCGGCGGAATAGAGCGGCCCCGGGTCGCGCTGCTGAACGTCGGTACTGAAAAGAACAAGGGGCCGCCTGTGCTCGGGGAGGCTGCGGCGCTGATCGAAAGCGACCCCGAGCTGGAGTACGTCGGGTACATCGAGGGCAGCGGCCTTTTCGAAGGGCGCGCGGACGTTGTGGTATGCGACGGGTTTGCGGGTAACATCGCGCTGAAGTCCATTGAGGGCGCGGCGAAGATGGCGGGGTACATGATCGGTGAGCGGCTGGGTTCGCTGTCGGCGCTGCGCAAGCTCGCGCTCGCCCTGTCCGGATCGCCTCTGCTATCGCTGCGGCAGGATCTCAATCCTCAGAAGTATAATGGGGCAAGCTTTGTCGGGCTTGCCGGCGTTGTCATCAAGAGTCATGGTGCTGCGGACGCCCAGGGCTTTGCCTATGCCATCGAGCTGGCCATCAAAGAGGTGTTCGCACAGATTCCGCGGCGCCTGGCGGATCAATTCTCGCCTTGACAGTGCTACGCTAGCTGGCGAGCTAACCGGTAGTCAGGAGGGGGCATGAGTTTGGGGTTTGTTTTTCCGGGGCAGGGAGCACAATCCGTTGGGATGCTCAGCGATCTTGCCGCAGAATATCCCCAGATTCGAGAGCATTTCGAGGCTGCCGGAGAGGAGATATCCGAGCCGCTCTGGCGCATCGTAACCGAAGGTCCTGACGAGGCTCTGGTGCGAACCGCGATTACGCAGCCGGCCCTGCTGACGGCCAGCGTGGCCCTGTGGGCGATCTGGCAGGCGGAGGGCGGCGCTGCACCCGCGTGCGTTGCCGGCCACAGCCTGGGCGAGTATTCCGCCCTGGTCTGCGCCGGCGCGTTGAGCTTCACGGACGCTGTGAGGCTGGTGAACCGGCGCGGGCAACTGATGCAGGAAGCCGTCCCACAGGGGCAGGGTGCGATGGCAGCCGTGCTCGGACTCGAAGACCGGCAGGTGGAGGAGGCCTGTGCAGCGGCCTCCGGCGTCGTTTCAGCGGCCAATTACAATGCGCCCGGGCAGGTGGTCATCGCCGGAACCGCCGCCGCTGTGCAGGAAGCCGCTGAGAATTGCCGGCAAACGGGCGCCCGTCGGGTAACCTTTCTGCAGGTCAGCGGTCCTTTCCATTGCGCGCTCATGGAGCCAGCCCAGAAAGCCTTTGCGGCGGATCTCGAATCCGTGACGATCCAAAAACCGGCAATACCGGTGGTACAGAACGTGGACGCCACCACTGCTGCCTCCGTTGGCGAGCTGCGGGAAAAGCTGCTGGCGCAGATTTCCCAGCCGGTGCTCTGGACCGGCTGCGTTCGGACCATGGCCGATTCGGGCGTTACGCGACTGGTTGAATGTGGTCCGGGCCGCGTGCTTGCCGGATTGATCAAACGCGTTGATAAATCGCTGATGACGGACAATCTGGGCACGCTGGATGGCATGCGTGAGGCGCTTGGAATATAGGGATAGGCAAAGATCAGTGACGGTAGAAGCAGACAAACCTGCGGACGACGGCAGAAAACTGGCGCTGGTTACCGGTGCCACTCGCGGAATCGGTGCGGCCATCGCGCAGCGACTTGCTGGCGATGGGCACCGGGTGATCGGCACTGCCACCTCGGATCAAGGGGCGGCGCAGATTTCTGAGGCGCTGGCGGATGAAGGCGAAGGCCTTGTCATGCGCGTCGAGGATGAAGCATCGGTCGCGGATGCCTATCGGCAGATCGAGGATCGTTACGGCATGCCGCTGGTGATCGTCAACAACGCCGGGGTCACGCGTGACAACCTGCTGCTGCGGATGAAGTCGGAGGATTGGCAGACGGTGGTGCAAACCAATCTTTCCTCGATGTATCTCGTCATCAAGCCCGCGCTCAGGAATATGATGAAAGCCCGCTGGGGCCGTATCATCAATCTAAGCTCGGTGGTTGCGCGAATGGGCAATCCGGGACAGAGCAACTACGTGGCGAGCAAGGCGGGTATCGAAGGGTTTACCCGCTCGCTGGCGCAGGAAATCGCTTCGCGGGGCATCACCGTCAATGCGGTAGCTCCTGGCTTTATCGAGACCGACATGACCGCGCAGCTCGAACCGGATCAGGTGCGACAAATGCGCGAACGCATCCCGGCGGGTCGCCTGGGGTCGGTGGAAGACATCGCGCATGCTGTTTCGTTTCTTGCCAGCGACGGTGCAGGATACGTCACGGGAGAAACCCTGCAGATCAACGGCGGCCTCTACATGGGATAGACGCTATAACGGCTTGGAGAAAAACCGGACGAAAAGCCCGCGATTAGTCAAGGCGGGTGGCCTCAGGGCTTTGCTTGAATTGGGTATGCGCCATCTATAGAATGCGCACGCCCTGCACCCCAGGAAACAGATTGGGAGATCTCTGCAGAATGAGCAGCGTAGAAGAACGTGTAAAGAAACTCATTTGTGAGCAACTTGGCGTCAAGGAAGACGAAGTGAAGGCCGACGCTTCTTTCGTTGAGGATCTTGGAGCCGACTCGCTGGATACGGTGGAACTGGTGATGGCCCTCGAAGAGGAGTTCGAAACCGAGATCCCGGATGAGGAAGCCGAGAAGATCACGACGGTGAAGGAAGCAATCGACTACATACTGGCTCATCAGTAGAAAAGTCCGCTGCTTTGCATGCTCAAAGCCGCACTGTGACGCGTAGTGCGGCTTTTTGCTTATGGACGCTAGAGATCCGGGAGGCGGTTCTATGAGCAATCGACGCGTAGTTGTTACGGGGCTGGGCATGCTCTCGCCTATCGGCAATGACGTGCCGACATCGTGGCAGAGTGCGCTGGCCGGCAAGAGCGGCGCAGGTCCTATTGAGGCGTTCGACGCTGCCGATTACAGCGTGCGTATCGTTGCGGCGCTGAAGGATTTCGATCCCGGTAAATTCCTGGACACCAAAGAGGTGCGGCGCATCGACGGCTTCATTCAGGTTGGCCTGGGTGCCGGCATCGAGGCGGTGGAGGATGCGGGGCTTGAGGCCAACCCGGTCGACGCGCATCGGTACGGCATTGCCATCGGCTCGGGTATCGGGGGCATCAATACCATAGAGCAGACCCACAGCACGCTGCTGAAGGGCGGGCCACGCCGGGTATCTCCGTTCTTCGTCCCCTCCAGCGTCATCACGTTACGGTTTCAAAGGGCCGAACATTGCGGTGGTTACCGCGTGTACTACGGGGACCCACAACATCGGGTTTGGTGCCCGCATGATTCGGCACGGAGACGCCGACGTCATGGTCGTTGGCGGCGCGGAGCACGCGACGTCGCCCATCACGGTAGCCGCTTTCGCCTCCATGAAAGCGCTTTCCACCCGCAACGACGATCCCGAACGCGCCAGCCGTCCCTGGGACCGTGATCGGGACGGGTTTCTGCTCGGCGAAGGCGCCGGCGTCCTGGTTCTGGAAGAGTACGAACGTGCCAAAGCCCGCGGCGCGAAAATCTACTGCGAGCTGGTGGGGTTCGGGATGAGCGGAGACGCCTATCACATCACCAGCCCATCTGAGGACGGCGAAGGTGCCATCGCTTCCATGAAGAACGCGCTGGCCGATGCGGCGATGAACCCGGACGAAGTGGATTACATCAACGCCCATGGGACATCGACGCCCCAGGGCGATGTCGCTGAAACCAGGGCGATCAAGAAGGTTTTTGGTGAGGACACCCGGGTCGCGGTGAGCTCCAGCAAATCCATGATCGGCCATCTGCTCGGCGCAGCCGGTTCGGTGGAAGCGATCTTTACTATTCTCGCGCTGCGCGATCAGACGTTACCACCCACGATCAACCTAGAAAATCCGGGCGAAGGCTGCGATCTCGACTACGTTCCCAATACTGCGCGTCAGGGTAAGGTGCGGGTGGGACTCTCCAATTCCTTCGGTTTCGGTGGTACCAACGGAACGCTCATCTTCCGACAGATCTAGATCCGGCTGTTTGGGTTGTTCCTTCTTGGTCGTCCTGCAGGGCGACGGTGAGGGGGCTCGAGGTTATTGCCCCATCTGCCTCGTGTAGAATTGCGATTCTTTTTGCTGCGGATCTCGACCGTTGAAATCTCTCGTCGCAATGGTGATGCTGGCCCTGATCGCGGGTCTTGCCGGCAGCATCTACTTCTGGCGCTGGCTGGACCAGCCTATGGTCGAGACGCCGAGCGCGGACCAACCCGAAATCATGCTTCGCAAAGGGGAAGCATTTGCCAGCCTGGCGTCGCGACTGGCGGAGCAAGGCATCGTCGAGCATCCGCGAATGTGGTCCACGTGGGCCCGACTGACCGGGCAGGCCCGGCTGGTGAAAGCGGGAGAATACCGTTTGCTGGCCGAGGATACGCCGGCCAGCCTGCTGGCCCGTTTGGTGGCCGGCGAAGTCGTGACCTACCGGGTGCAGCTTCTGGAGGGCTGGACGACCATGCAGGCGCTCAACGCGGTTGCCGCGCACGGCGTGCTGATCCACGAGCTCAAAAACGTCACGGTGCACACCCTGCTGGGGGCGCTGGGTCTGCCCGCCGGTCACGCCGAGGGGTTGTTTTTCCCGGATACCTACCAGTTCGTACGTGGTGACAGCGATGCTGACATTCTTCGTCGTGCGTACGCCCGGATGCAATCGGTGCTGGGCGAAACCTGGGACGGACGCGCTGCCGACCTGCCCTACGAAACGCCCTATCAGGTGCTCATTGCGGCTTCGCTGATCGAGAAGGAAACCGGACGGGAGGAAGATCGCGAGTTCATCAGTCAGGTGTTTGCCAACCGCCTTTCCCGTAACATGCGCCTGCAGACCGACCCCACCGTGATCTACGGCCTCGGCGATCGATTCGATGGCGACCTGAAACGGGTGCACCTTCGCGAGGACACGCCCTACAACACCTATGTTCATCGCGGTCTGCCGCCGACGCCCATCGCCTTGCCAGGTTCCGGCTCCCTGCACGCCGCAGCCCATCCAGAGCCCGGTGACTATCTTTTCTTCGTCAGTCGCGGGGATGGTACCAGCCAGTTTTCCGTAAGCCTTGAAGAACACGAGCAGGCGGTACGCCGCTACCAGTTGCAGTGAGGGGCACCGGTTGAATCAACGCCAGGACAGGGGACGGTTCATTACGCTGGAAGGGGGCGAGGGCGTAGGGAAATCCACCAATCTGGCCTTTGTAAAGGCGCACCTGGAAGCGGCGGGACTGGAGGTGGTAGCGACGCGTGAGCCCGGCGGGACACCGCTGGCGGAAGAGATTCGGGCGCTGTTGCTCGCGGTCAGAGAAGAGCCGATGGCAGACCTGTCCGAGCTGCTGATGATTTTCGCTGCCCGGGCCCAACATCTGGCAACGCTGATCGAGCCGGCGCTGGCACGGGGTGCCTGGGTGCTGAGCGATCGATTCACGGACGCCACCTACGCTTACCAGGGCGGCGGGCGCGGGCTGGAGGTGCGCGTGATTGCTTTGCTGGAACAGCTGGTGCAAGGAGATCTGCGACCAGATCTGACCCTCTATCTCGATACGCCGCTGGAGATTGCTGAAGCACGCCTGGCGGGGCGGGACCTCGACCGCTTCGAGCGTGAGCAGCGGGCATTCTTCGAACGCGTACGTGGGGTTTACCTGCAGCGCAGCGTGGAACCCAGGTTCCGCGTGATCGATGCCAGCGTGCCTCTGGAGCGGGTGCAGCGGGCCCTGGCCACGGAGCTGGACCGGTTTGTCGGGGAAACCGCCCGGTGAGCCTTCTGCCCTGGCACGAGACTGCGGCGCAGGCGCTGACCAGCAGGTCTGCGGCCGGTCGGCTACCCCACGCGTTGCTGCTCACGGCGCCCGAGGGCTGGGGGTTGCACAATCTCGTCAACTGGTTGGCTTTGCACCTGCTGGGCCAGGAAGCGGATAGGCCGGCGGAAGATCTTGCCCACCCTGACCTGCGCTGGGTCAAGCCGGAAGGCGCCATCATCCCCATCGACGTGATCAGGAGCCTGGTGGCATTCGCGGTCGGCACGCCCCAGGGAGGGCCCCGTAAGGTGGCTGTGATTGCTGATGCCGACCGCCTGAACAGGAGCGCCGCCAACGCGCTGCTCAAAACCCTGGAGGAACCGCCAGCAGGCACCTATCTGCTGCTCACCTCCAGCCACCCCGGCCGGTTGCCGCCCACCGTTCGCAGCCGCTGTCAGGCGGTCAACCTGCGACCGGACGCGGAACTGGCGCGCCGCTGGCTGCAGGAGACGGTCGCCACGGACGATCTTGCGCTTCGCATGTTCGAGCACGGCGGAGCGCCTTTGGCCGTGGCGGACGGGATCGCAGAGGGTGAAGTTCCTCTTCAAGGTCTGCTGGCTCAGGCGCTCAGCACCCGCCAACCTGAAACGCTGATTCAGCCGCTTCTTGAGCAGGGCCTCGTCGGGGTAACCGGCCGCTGGTTTCGTCATGTGGTTGCGCTGACAGCCGGCAGCGACACCCATCCGGCCGTGACCGGGATTCTCGCCGGGCTTCCTGACAGGCTTCCTGCCGAGCGCCTGTCGGCGTTTGCCACGGAGCTGCTCTGGGTGCGGCGCCAGCTGGTCAGCTCGAACAGCGCGAATGAACGGCTGCTGGCCGAGCGTCTTCTGCACAGCTGGCGGGAACTGGGTCGGCAGGCACCGGTCACAGCCTGAGCTTTGGCCGGCGGGTTTCGTGATCGGGTTCTCGTTACCTGCGTTGACACCGGGTGCCAGGGTGCCGAAGATGGACGTCATTGAGAACCGTTCCGGTGGGGCTCTGTACGGGTTCCGTTCTGTCACCGGGCGGTTACTCTGTTTTAAGCACGACGCATTGCTGCAAAAGGGATTATTGCGCTCATGGAACCGAAACGCGGCGCCCGCAACGGGATTCTGTCCCTGGCGATCAAAGATAAAGCCGTACTCTACGCTGCCTTCATGCCGTTTGTTCGCAATGGTGGGCTGTTCATTCCCACCAAGAAAGACTACGAGCTCGGCGATGAGGTCTTCATGCTTCTCAATCTCATGGACGAGCCGGAGAAGATCCCCGTAGCCGGCAAGGTCGTCTGGGTCACGCCCAAAGGCGCCCAGGGCGCACGAGCTGCAGGAATCGGTGTCCAGTTCAACGATCAGGACGATGTGGCCCGCTCCAAGATAGAAACCTATCTGGCGGGTGCTCTGCAATCGGATCGTCACACGCATACCATGTAGCCGGCCTTGCTGGTCGATTCCCATTGTCACCTGAACTATCTGGACGAGCCTGAGGCTCGCCTGAAGGCCGCTCGGGCGCGGGGTGTCCAGGGTTTTCTCTGTATCGGCGTCGATGCGGAGGGCATCGAAGCGGTGCTGGCGCTGGCCGATGACCACCCGGACGTCTGGGCCAGCGTGGGCCAGCATCCGGATGCCGCCGCTGCGGACCCCAGCTGGATCGAGACCTACCTGGATCATCCGCGGGTGGTGGCGCTGGGCGAGATGGGCCTGGATTTCTACCGACAGCCTTCGGCACGGGAAAAGACCCTGCAGCAGGCGCGATTTGACTATCAGCTGCATCTCGCTGAGCGGCAGGACATGCCGGTGATCATTCACACCCGCGGTGCGGAGCATGAGACGTTGAGTCTGCTGCGTGCCCACCCGGGCGCCCGGGGCGTCCTGCACTGCTTCACGGAATCCTGGGAGCTGGCCTCAGCCGCCCTGGAGCTGGGATACTACGTGTCCATCTCCGGCATCGTTACGTTTCGCAACGGTGAGAACGTCCGGGACGTCGCCCGGCGTCTTCCCAGTGACCGGCTGCTTGTGGAAACCGATTGCCCCTGGTTGGCTCCGGTTCCCCATCGCGGCAAGACTAACGAACCTGCCTTCGTTGTGGATACCGCAGCCTTCGTCGGCGAGCTTCGAGGCTGGTCCGCGGAGGAAGTCTCACGCATCACGGGCGAAAACTTCTGCCGCCTGTTCGACAGGGTTCGGCTACCGGGGTCCGGTGACGCCCGGTCACCCTCGCAGGCTCGGAGTCAAGGGCGGAATTCTTCTTCATAGAGCCGGTAGTTGGTCTCTGACATGCCCAGCTTCCGATAGGTTGCCATGGCACCGGTGTTTTCCCGTTCCACGTAAAGCCGGATGCCGCAGACATCGGAATCTTCTTGTGCCAGCTTCCGCACCCTTTCGTGCAGTGCTCGGTAGACGCCTTTGCGCCGGAACTCCGGGCGCACGTAGACGCTCTGTATCCACCAGAAGCGTCCATTCCGCCAGTCGCGACGCCACGCGTGAGCACCGCTTCGTCCAGGCCCTTGTCTTCACTTTCCCGAGCCATGGCCCGGTTGAATTCAACCAGCGCGGCGACGTGATCGGTTCTGGCCGGCGTTATCTCGATGGTGTCGCTCACAGGGCTCTCCGGAAAAAATCCAGCAGCAAATTGAAGCGGTGTATCGACACGTCCCGCTCCTGCAGGGCGTGTTTGGAACCCGGATACGCCATCATCTCGAAGGGTTGGCGCCTGGCCTGCAGCGCGCCGTAGAGCAACGTGCTGTGGGTGTACAGCACGTTGTCGTCGGCCATGCCGTGAATGAGCAGCAGCTGGCCCTTCAGCCCGTCCAGATAGGGGAATACGCCGCTGGACTCGTAGCCCTCGGGATTGTCTTCCGGCGTGGACAGGTAGCGCTCCGTGTAGTGGGTATCGTAGAGCCGCCAGTCGGTCACCGGGGCCACGGCGACGCCGGCCCGGAAGATTTCTGAGGCTTTGGCCATGCACATGATGGTCATATAGCCCCCGTAGCTGTGGCCGAACACGCCGATGCGCTCGCCGTTGACCCAGTCCAGGGACTGCAAATGGGTTGCGCCCACCACCTGGTCGCGAACTTCGACCTCGCCCAGCCGGCCGTAGATCGGGGTTTCGAAATCGCGATCTCGGTTGGCGGACCCGCGGTTGTCCAGCTCCAGCACGCCGAATCCGTGGCAGGAGAGCAGCTGCAGGAGCAGTGGCGGCCACTCGTTCTTTACGCGTTGTACCCCCGGACCGCCGTAAACGAAGACAATTGCCGGGCTGCCACCTGCAGGCGTCGGGCCGGAGGGCCTGGTCAGGCGATAGTGCAGCGCCTGCCCGTCCTCGGTCGAAAGCGCGCCGAGTTCCGGCGTGACGTGCTGCCGCGCATAGGGGAAGTAGGGATGGTTCCGGTCGATCGTCTCCCGGGCGATGACTTTCGTTTCCCCGCTCGCGCTGACTGCCGCGTTCCCGACAGTCTGGGTCGGCGCATCGCTCAGCGCATGCAGGGTGATTCTGCCGGGGTCGTCCAGCGCGGTGACCCGGTCGAGCAGCCAGCGGCCGTCGGCGCTCAGCGTGGCCTCGTGCCACCCGGGATCGCTGCTGACCTGCTGGAGAGTGCCCTCGGCAAGTGATATCCGGAACAGATGCTGCTCGGCAGGTGACTGGGTCCACCCCAGTGCCCAGGCGTAGTCACCGCCGGCATGCAAGACGCGATTGATTCTGCGCGCGCCATCGCTGAGGTTCCGAAGCTCGCCGTGATTGTAAAGATACAGCCGGCTGTTGCCATCGCGTTCCGAGGTCCAGAGAAAACGCTCCTGGCCCAGCGGCTTGAAATTGTCGTGCAGGTTGACCCAGGTATCGGCGTGCTCAGAGAGCAATGTCTGCTGGGTGGCATCCGTCGGATCGATGCGCAGCAGGGTCAGGGTTTTCTGCCCGCGGTCCTGGCGCTGCACCGCCAGCTTGTCGCCCAACCAATCCACCCGGGCAAGGTAGTCGTCTTCCCGCGCCTTGTAATTCAGCTCATGAATCTCCCCGCTGTGGCAATCCAGCAGCAGGAGGCGCACGTCGGCGTTCGCTGCCCCGGCATAGGGGTAGCGCTGCGGAATGACCTGTATGCCCGCTGCGTCGATCTCGTAGCGGTAGGTTTGCGCGACGAGGGATTCGTCCACCCGGGTGAAGGCCAGGTAGCGTTCATCCGGCGACCACCAGTAGCCGGTGAAGCGGTGCATTTCTTCCTGGGCGATGAACTCGGCCATGCCGTTGCTCACCAGGTCGCTGCCGTCGTCCGTGAGGCGATGTTCCTCTTCGGTCTGGAGACAATAGCGGTACAGGTTTCCCGCCCGGACGTAGGTGAGGTAACTTCCTTTGGATGAGAACCTGAAGTCAGTCTGCCGGGTATTTGAGGGCGTGAAGCGCGATACGGCACCGGAAGCGGTATCCAGCAGATGGCCGGCGCCACCCACGGGCAGCAGCACCTGAGAGCCGTCCGGGCTGAAGCGGAAAGCGGTGATGCCCCGGTTGAAGCTGCGGCTTCGCTCCCGCGCCGCTTTCTCCGCTGCGGATTCAGCCGCGGTCGCAGTTGTTTCCGACTCCAGCAGCGCTTTCGCGTTCAGCCACAGGCTGTGCGCGCCGCCGGCGATGCGATACTGCCAGAGATCTGTGCGCTCCCGGTCGTCGTCAGCGATCTTCAGATAGGCGATGCGTTCCCCATCCGGCGAAAACTGGAGGTTTGAAGGAAGCGTACCGGTCAGCGGGGGATCGCTGAAGAGTCGTTCGACGGTCAGGTCACTCATGACCGGCGAAAGCGTCCCGCGTCAGGTTTATCGTGCCGTTGTCCGTGACCAGAACGTTGTCCTCGATTCGGATGCCCCCGTAGCCGCGCAGGGCGTCCACGCTTTCCCAGTGGACCAGCTGCGACAGGTCTCCATCTTTCAGCGCGTCCAACAATTGGGGAATGAAATAGAGCCCGGGCTCGATGGTGAATACCTGGCCTTCTTCGATGGTCCGGGTCAGGCGTAGCGCCGGGTACTGTTCCGGAGGGGCGCGGTGGCCGCCTTCGGGACTGACCTGCAGACCTCCGACGTCGTGGGTCTGCAGGCCGATGAGGTGTCCCAGGCCGTGGGGCAGGAAGGTTCTCGTAATGCCCGTATCGAAAGCGGTTTCCGCCGAGCAGCGCAGGAGCCCGTGGTCGCTGAGGATCGCAGCGATGCGGCGATGTGCGTCTTCATGCAGCTTTAGGTATTCCACGCCGGGACGAATCTCGAGGATCATCGACTGCTGTGCTTGGTCCATGGCGGCCACCAGCGCTGCAAATCGCTCATGTTCTGCGCCCTCTGCCGCGTATGTCCGAGTGATGTCGGCTGCGTAGCCCCGGTAGCGGCCCCCGGCATCTATCAGGAAGCTGCGGCTCTGATCCGGCGGCTCGCGGTCGTAGTGCTGATAGTGAAGCACCGATCCGTGCTCGTTGAGGGCAACGATGTTGCCGTAGGGCAGGGCGTCGCTCGTCTGCCTTGAGGCCGCCAGGTAGGCCATGTGAATCTCGAATTCGCTGCCGCCCGCCCGGAACGCATCTCCGGCCGCGCGGTGCCCGGCGACGGCGAGCGCCGTGGCTGCCCGCATGCAATGGACCTCGAACGCGCTTTTGTAAGCCCGATGGAAATGCAGATGGCTCAGCAGCAACGCCGGATTCACAGAGAAAACCGGTAGGTTGCCGGGCTCCTGCTCGCCGATGAACGCTGTGCGGTTCTGTTGGGCCGCCGCTGACGCCAGGGCCTCGTGCAGCCGGGCGGGATCGTCGCATACCTCCAGGTCCAGATGAGCGCCCGTCAAGGTCGGCCGTTGCGGCGGCTGGTGCCAGTAGTCGGCCGGCTGATAAAAGTAGAGCCGCGGCCGCTCCCCCGGACGGATCAGCAGCGCGCTTCCGGCTACGTCGTCTTCCGGGACCCACTGGGCGAAATGTGGGTTAGGCCGAAACGGAGTGGTTTGATCGTCCAGGAAGTATTCCCCCGGTTGCCCTGCGGCAACGATAGCCGCATCGAAACCGGCGAATGCCAGCGCTGCCTCCCAGCGCTGGGTCAGCTCATGGAGATGACCGGCATAAAGGTTTTTCTGCTCGTCAGTAAGGGTACTCATTACCGGGCGAGTATATCAGCCCCCCGGGGACGGCGAGTGCCCACCGCCCTGGCGACCTCGTGGCTGCGGCCGCTGAGGTGGCGCGGTTGTGCCGTGAGGTCTCCCCCGTGGCCGAACTTCATGTTAGATTGGCTGGCTAAGAACGCTTCGAACAACAATCTGAATGGGAGGATCCATGGGAGCTTTCGCTTACGTAGCACCCTCGAATCTCGATGAGGCGCTGGCCGTTCTCAGGGAGCACGCCTCAGCGGGAAAACGCGCCCAGCTGCTTGCCGGCGGCACCGATCTGCTGGTTCAGCTGCGGTCGGTGGACAAGTCTCCACGCACGATCGTCGACATCAAAAAGCTGGCGGAGACCAATCGCATCGACATCGGCGCAGACGAGGTCTACATCGGGTCGGCGGTTGCCAGCGCGGTTCTCAATGAAAACCAGGAGCTGGCGACGCTTTTTCCGGGGCTGCTGGAAGCGGCGGATCTCATCGGCTCCACGCAGATTCAGGGCCGGGCCACCGTGGGTGGGAACCTCTGCAACGCCTCACCCGCCGGAGACAGCATACCGGCGATGATCGTGTCCGGTGGCATCTGCGTCATCGCCGGTCCCAACGGCAGCCGCGAGCTGCCGGTCGAAGATTTCCTGACCGGGGTCGGCAAAAACGCACTGCAATCCGGCGAGCTGCTTCTGGGCTTGAAATTCAACCGGCCGGGGCCGCGCACGGCAGACGCCTACCTGCGCTTCATACCGCGCACCGAGATGGACATCGCGGTGGCAGGTTGCGGGGTCAGCGTAACCCTGGATCAGGACGGTACCTGTACCGCGGCCCGGGTGGCCATTGGCGCCGTAGCGCCCACCGCGTTGCTCGTACCTGCCGCAGCGGATGCGCTGATGGGGACCAAGCTGGATGATGCCGCCCTGACAGCGGCGGGCGCTGCCTGCACGGCAGCATCGTCGCCTATCAGCGACAAGCGGGGCACCGTGGAATATCGTCAAAAAGTGGTTGCTGTGCTGTGTCGACGCGCCGCCGCCATCGCCCGTGATCGAGCCAGAGGCTGAGGAGAGAAGTATGAACAAGGTACAGGTTTCAACATCGATCAACGGGGAGGAAATCGAGTTTCTCTGCGAGCCTCAGGAAACGTTGCTGGAGGTGCTTCGTGAAACGCTCGACAAGACGGGTACCAAAGAGGGATGCTCGACCGGTGACTGCGGCGCCTGCAGCGTGCTGGTGAACGGTCGCCTGGTCTGCTCATGCCTCGTGCTGGGCGTCGAAGCCCAGGGCAGCGAGATATCGACGATTGAAGGTATGGCTGCCAGCGACGGGCTGCACCCCATCCAGCAGAAATTTCTGGAACATGCTGCGCTGCAGTGTGGCATCTGCACCCCGGGGCTAATCGTTGCCACCAAGGCGTTGCTGGACAAGACCCCGGAGCCTGACGAGGAGACCATCCGTTACTGGCTGGCGGGAAATCTCTGCAGGTGTACCGGCTACGACAAGATCGTGCGGGCGGTGCAGGATGCAGCCAAGGAGCTGGCACATCCGGCTTAGTTCGTCACAGGCGCTCATCCAGGCATTCAGAGAACAGGATAAAGCCCGCGATCGGGCCTAAAGGAGATCTTAAGAAAATGGCAGAAGCTGTTGATTATAAAGTAGTTGGTACCTCGCCGGTACGCCCGGACGGCGTCGATAAAGTGACCGGTCGCGCCCAGTACGGGGCAGATCTGAACCTGCCCAATATGATCTACGGCAAGGTGCTCCGAAGCCCGCACGCCCATGCCCGGATCAAGAAGGTCGATGTTTCGAAAGCCCTGGCAATTCCTGGGGTGTACGCCGCCATCAGCGGTGCCGACTTCCCGGAAGCGGCCCACGGCGAGATCGGCGGTGAAGGTGGCGGTGACGTGGCCGATCTGGCCAAGAACGTCATGGCGCGAGACAAAGTCCTCTATCACGGCCACGCTGTAGCCGCAGTGGCAGCCGGGTCTTTGCAGCTGGCCGACGCGGCCCTGGAGGCCATCGAAGTTGAGTATGAGCTGCTGGTGCCGGTCCTTGACCTCGATGCCGCCATGGCCCCGGACGCAGTCCTGCTCGACGAAAACTGCTTTACCAAGAATCTCCCCGAAAAGCCTGACAAGCCGAGCAATATCGCGGCAGTCATGCAGCTGGCGCGAGGCGACGTCGAAGCGGGCTTCGCGGATGCTGACGTCATCGTGGAAGGCGAGTACCGCATTCCCATGGCGCACCAGGGCTACATAGAGCCCCACGCGTGCACCGCCTCGGTGAATGAGGGCGGACAGACGACGGTCTGGTGCTGCACCCAGGGTCACTTCGAGTTCCGGGCCATGACCTCGAAGGTGCTGAACATGAACATCGCCGATCTGAAGTTCATTGCCTCGGAGATCGGCGGTGGGTTCGGTGGCAAAACGGTGCTTTATCTCGAGCCGCTGGCCATTCTGCTGTCTCAGCAGTCCCATCGGCCGGTAAAGATGACCATGAGCCGGGAAGAAGTCTTCCGCGCCACGGGTCCGACATCGGGGACGCACTGCAAGGTCAAGGTCGGGGCCAAGAAAGACGGCACCCTGACTGCCGCGACGGCGTGGCTGGCCTATGAAGCCGGTGCCTTTGCCGGAGCCCCCATGGGGCCGGGTGCCATGTCTATATTTGCTCCTTACGCCCTCGAGAACTTTCATATCGAGGCGCTGGACGTGCTGGTCAACAAGCCGAAAGTGGCCGCCTACCGGGCGCCTGGGGCCCCGCAGTCCATGCACGCCATGGAGTGTGCGCTGGATGACCTGGCCCGCGAGTTGGACATGGATCCCATCGATCTGCGCATGAAGAACGCGGCCGAGGAAGGCACCCAGGCACCCTACGGGCCGAAGTTCCCCGCCATCGGCTTCAAAGCCTGTCTGGAAGCTGCGAAGCAGCATCCCAACTACACTCGTCCCGTTCCCGAAGGGGCGGGCCGCGGGGTTGCTGCGGGCTTCTGGTTCAATGTGGGTATGCAGTCCAGCGCCGAAGTGCACATCAACGAGAATGGCTCGGTCATCGTAGTTGAAGGAAATCCGGACATTGGCGGCTCGCGGGCCTCCATGTGCCTGATGGCAGCGGAGACCCTGGGTGTTGCCTACGAGCAGGTTCGTACCCTGATTGGCGATACCGAGAGCACGGGCTTTTCCAACGTCACCGGCGGCAGCCGGACGACCTTTGCCACCGGTATGGCCGTGGTGCAGGCGTGCGAGGACATCATTGCTCAGTGCAAGGCACGCGCTGCGGCGACCTGGGGCGTGGATGAAGACCAGGTGGAGTGGGAAGACGGCCAGGCTGTGCCCGCACCCGGCGTAAATGCCGACGTCACGCCGTTGAGCCTGGCCGATATAGCGGCCAATGCCGGCCGCACCGGCGGTCCGCTGCTGGGTCGGGCATCCCTCAACGCCCAGGGCGCGGGCGCTTCATTTGCGGTAAACATTGCCGACGTGAAGATAGACCGCGAGACCGGCAAGGTGGATGTGCTGAGCTATACGGCGATTCAGGATGCCGGCAAAGCGATTCACCCTGCCTATGTCGAAGGCCAGATGCAGGGCGGCGCGGTGCAGGGCATCGGCTGGGCGCTGAACGAGGAGTACATCTTCGATGCCGAGGGCGTGATGGAGAATGCCGGATTCCTGGACTACCGGATTCCGGTGGCTTCCGACCTGCCGATGATCGACACTCAGATCATCGAGGTGCCAAATCCCAGCCATCCCTTCGGGGTCAGAGGGGTCGGCGAGACGCCCATCGTCCCACCGCTGGCGGTCATCGCCAACGCCGTGCGGGATGCGGCTGGCCTGCGAATCCACGATCTCCCGTTCTCGCCACCCCGGGTGCTCGAAGCCCTAGACAAAGCCTGAATCTCGGCGCCGCCTTGGCGAAGGTCGTGATACCTGACCACCTGCTTACCCTCACCGGGGGTGAGCGGGAGGTGGAGGTACCCGCAGAAAACTTTCGGGAGCTGCTGATGGCCCTTGAAGCCCGTTGGCCGGATAGCTCGGCCGTGCTGGGAAAATGCGCTGCCGCAATCGACGGGCAGATTTACCAGGATGCCTTCCTGGAAGCTTTGAGCCCCGATAGCGAAGTATTCTTCATGCAGCGGATTGAAGGCGGCTGATTGGCGGTTCTGCTTCTGGCCCAGCCGACGCAAGCTAGAAAAAATTCAGGCCGGTAACGCTGCCGAGATCTCGGATGGCCTGGTTCTCGTCCAGAACCTTGATCGTCTGCATGCCGAGCGCTTTAGCGGGTTTGAGATTGATGCCGAGATCATCCAGAAACACCGCCGCATCGGGGGAAACCCCCAGACGTTCGCAGGTCAGCTGGTAGATCTGTGGGTTGGGTTTGCGAATCCCTTCCTGGCTCGACTCCACCACCAGGTCGAACAGCGCCATGACATCTGCCACTTGAGAGGCACGCTCGCTGCTGCTGGCCATCCCCGGCCCCTGTCCGGAACGAACATTGTTGGTGATGCACGCGACCTGATAGTGGGCTTTGCAGTGCTCGAGCACGCGGACCATACGGGGACGGATGTCGCCGGATAGCAGCTCGATCACCTGACGCCCCGGGACGCGATGTCCGCGGGCCGCGCTTTCCTCAGAAAAAAGCGTGTCGAATTCGTCCAGGGTCACCTGGCTGGACTCGAATTGAGCCCAGGCGTTGGTCTCCGGGTTGGTGGCGTTTATCTGGCGGATGAAATCTTTGGGTAGGCCCCGTTCGGCTTCATAGCGGTTGAACGCTTCGAAAGGGCTGGTGGTGAGCACGCCTCCGAAATCCCACAAAACGGCCTGAATCATAGGTTGGCTCCGCGATCAGAAACTGAAGTACCCGCCGTCGATGAGGAAGGTCTCGGCGGTATGGTAGCGACTCGCGTCACTCATGATGTAGATTGCGATCCCGGCGAAGTCTTCCGGTTGACCCCAGCGGCGCATGGGAATGCGGGGCATGACGTTGTCGGCAAACTTCTGCCAGGCGAAGGTGCTCTCCGTCATTCCCGTTTCTATCCAGCCCGGCAGCAGCGTGTGGGCGGTGACCCCGTAGCGTGCGTACTCAACGGCCAGGGCTTTAACCATGGAAACCAGCCCGCCTTTGGCTGCGGCGTAGTGCTCGCCGCGTGCCTGTCCGGAGATGGCCGCCAGACTGGCGGTAGCGATCAGCCTGCCAAACGGGTCTCCGGCGTCGGCCCGTTCCCGCATATGGCGTGCTGCCTGCTTGAAGACGTAGAACACGCCGTCCAGGTTTACCGCCAGGATGCGCCGCCACTCGTCTTCGGTCATCTCGTCGAAACGGGTACCCCGACTGCCCGCACCGGCGTTGGCGAAGCAAGCGTCGACCCGGGCATGAGCGTTCAGCGTTTCCTGGAAACAGCGGGCCACATCCGCCTCGTCGGCTACGTTGCATTTCAGCGCGGTGACCTTAGGTCCGATGGTGGAGAGCTGTGCCAGCGCGTTTGCGTTCTTATCCTCATTGGTTCCCCAGATGCTTACTTCCGCGCCGGCCTCGGCTAAGCCCTGGGCCATGCCGAGACCTATACCGCCGTTCCCACCGGTGATCAGGGCGACCTTTCCGCTTAGATCGAATGGGGCAAAAGCCACGGTCAGCACCTCCGGTAGTCGTCGAGTTGCGAGAGCGCGGATGTTAATGGATGTGGCTTCGGGCAGCCAGTTCAGGTCCCTGCCTGTCACGAGCCGGCCGCGGTGCTGGCCCGGCCGGGAACGCTTTGCTAACTTCCCACCACAACCATTCGGGGGAGCGCGCTATGGATCTGGAAGCAGGGGTTGCGATAGTGACCGGGTCGTCGTCCGGCGTTGGTGCCGCTACGGCCCGTCGGCTGGCGGAGAAGGGCTGTCATCTGGTGATCAACTATGCCCACAACGAGGAGGGGGCCCGGACCACTCAGGCCGCCTGCGAAGCCTTCGGGGTGGAAACCCTGGTCATCCAGGCGGATGTCTCGCAGGATGAGGACTGCCGGCGCATGGCCGCTGAAGCGGATGAGAAGTGGGGTCGCATCGACGCCCTGGTAAACAACGCCGGAACGACGAAGTTTTGCGATCACGCCGATCTGGATGGGCTGGACGCTGCGGACTTCTTGCATATCTACGGTGTAAACACCGTGGGTGCTTTTCAGATGACCCGTGCCGTGGTGCCGGCAATGCAGAGGGGTGGGAGGGGCAGCGTGGTCAATGTGGCTTCGATCGCCGGCGTTATGGGCGTCGGCAGCTCCATTGCCTACGCGGCTTCGAAAGGCGCCATGATAACGCTCGGGCTGTCGCTGGCGAGAGCGCTGGGCCCGGAGATCCGGGTAAATACTGTTTGCCCCGGGTTCATTCAGGGCGATTGGCTGGAGCAGGGCATGGGTTCAGAAACCTACGCGCGAACTAAAGCATTTCTGGAGAAGAATACGCCCCTGCGGTTGACCACCACCCCCGACAACATTGCCGAGGCGATCGTCTACTTTTTGGGTGGGGCCGACGTCATTACCGGCGAAACGCTGCTGCTTGATGGTGGGCACCACCTGACCCAGATGCCGCTGGCTCGGAGATAGGGGCGACCGGCCAGGGGCGACCGGCCAGGGGCGACCGGCCAGGGGTGCCGTGCTCAGCTGGGACTCTTCTTGTTGCGTTGACGTAGATCCTGGCCACGCACCAGGTACACCACGTACTCGCAGATGTTCTTGGCGTGATCGCCGATGCGTTCCAAGGCTCGTGCGGCCCAGATCACGCTCATGTCTCTCTGGATCGCGTCCGGATCCTCACGCATGCGTAACGATCGCTGTCGCACGAGCTCATCGTAGGCGTCATCAACGGCTGCGTCTGAGGCGATGACACGCATCGCTCCTTCGGTATCCAGGCGCGCGAACGCGTCCAGGCTGCTTGCAACCATCTCCTGAGTCAGGTTCGCGATGTGGCGGAAATCGTTGAACTCATCGGCCGAAATACCGCTTTCGGCGAGGCTGATGGCCATCTTCGCAACGCGACCTGCTTCGTCACCCACGCGCTCGAGATCGGTGCTGGCCTTCAATATGGATATCAGCGTTCGCAGGTCCGATGCCGCAGGTTGTCGTCGAGCGATGATGTTTACGCACTGCTCGTCGATTTCTACTTCAAGCTGGTTAACCCGCTTGTCGGCAAGTATCACCGTTTCTGCCAGCACCGCGTCCTGACCAATCAGAGCGTCCGAAGCATCGCGCAGCTGCTTCTCGACCATGCCGCCCATTTCCATCAGCTGATTGCGGGTGGCATCCAACTCTGCGTCGTACTGTTCCGAGATATGTGGGTTCATTGGCGCACCTCAATAGGTTATCCGTAACGGCCAGTGATGTAGTCCTCGGTTTGTTGTTTTTTTGGATTCGTGAACACATCATCCGTTTTATCAAACTCGACCAATTCCCCCAGATACAGAAATGCCGTGAAATCCGACACTCTGGCCGCTTGTTGCATGTTATGCGTAACGATAACGATAGTGTAGTCAGATTTCAGCTGGTGTATCAGTTCCTCGATCTTCAGCGTAGAGATCGGATCGAGCGCGGACGCCGGTTCATCTAACAGCAGAACCGACGGCTCCACGGCGACAGCGCGGGCTATTACCAGACGCTGCTGCTGCCCGCCGGACAGGCCGAGGGCCGATTCTTTCAGGCGATCTTTCACCTCATCCCACAGGGCTGCGCTCTTCAAAGCCCATTCCACCCGGTCGTCCAGCTCCTTGCGGGAAATCTTTCCCTCCAGGCGAAGGCCATAGGCAACGTTCTCGTAAATCGACTTCGGAAAAGGGTTCGGCCTCTGGAATACCATCCCGACCCGGCGTCTCAGCTGGGCAACCTCCACATCTTTTCCGTAGATGTTATGCCCTTCGAGCAGCAGCGTACCGGTGACGGTCACCGAATCGATGAGATCGTTCATTCGGTTGAAGCAGCGCAGCAGCGTGGACTTGCCGCATCCGGAGGGGCCGATGAAGGCGGTGACCTCTTTGCGAGGAATTGAGAGCCGGATGTCTTTCAGCGCCTGCTGGTCCCCATAGAAGAGGCTGAGGTCGTTGACCAGCAGGCTGACATCCGCGCCCGCGTCGCTGGCAGTGTGCCCAGCATTCATCTGGGCGCTGGCTGATGGGGAAGTGGTTGTTTGTTCTGAAGTCATATTTTGTGCAGTCATCTGTTCCGAAGTCATCTTTGTCGAGGTCGGGGGGATGCTTTTTCCGATCGTTTTGTCGACTTCACGCCTCTACCCCCCGGTAGCGACGCTCCAGCCGGTTACGCAGCATGATAGCCGTCAGGTTCAAAAAGATAATGATGATGACGAGAAGCAACGCGGTTGCGAACACCAGCGGCCGCGCTGCTTCAACGTTGGGGCTCTGGAAACCAACATCGTAAATGTGAAAACCCAGATGCATGAACTTCCGTTCCAGGTGAACGAACGGGAAGTTTCCATCCACCGGCAGGCTCGGCGCCAGCTTTACGACCCCGACCAGCATCAGCGGTGCTACCTCGCCGGCGGCTCTGGCCACGGCAAGGATGACGCCAGTCAGGATGGCCGGACTCGACATCGGAAGTACTACCTTGAACAGCGTTTCAGCCTTGGTGGCGCCGAGCGCCAGGCTGCCTTCTCGAATGGAACGTGGTATCCGGGTCAGGCCTTCCTCCGTAGAAACCACGACCACGGGTACGGTCAGCAGCGCCAGCGTAAGCGACGCCCACAGCATCCCGGGCGTGCCGAAAGTGGGGGCGGGCAGCGCGTCGGGAAAAAACAGCTGGTCGAGATTCCCGCCAAGGAAGTAGACGAAGAAACCCAGCCCGAATACGCCGTAAACGATGGATGGCACACCGGCGAGATTGTTGACCGCGATGCGGATCAACCTGACAAAGGGGCCCTGTTTGGCGTACTCCCGCAGGTACAGCGCCGCGACCACGCCGAACGGCGTCACCAGTACGGACATCAGCAGGACCATCATTACCGTGCCGAATATGGCGGGGAATATGCCTCCCTCGGTGTTGGCCTCACGGGGTGGTTCGGACATGAAGACCCATAGACTTCCCAGGTAGTGGCGCATCTTCTCGAACGTGCTCATGGCGTTGGGTCGCCAGGCACGAACGATTTCCGAGAGGTTAATTTCCAGTTCCTGTCCGGAGCCGGATGTCATGCGAATCGAATCCCGTGCCAGTGACTCCCGCAACACGCGGAGCCTCGATTCCGCGCTCTGGAAGGCGGCCAGCAGTGCGTCCTCCTCCTGAGTCAGTTCGCTCAGGCGGGCGTTACGCTCGGCATCGCTTACCGTCTTTCGTCTGTCCAGGCTGCGGCGTTCCAGCCTGAGACGCTCAAGGTCGTAGTTGATGCCGTTGATCTCGCCACTTTCCAGCGCGTGAATTTCCACACGGAGCCCTTCACCCCTTTCCAGCCTATTTCTGAGGTCCGGCCAGGCGCTATCGCCGGTGCTGGAAAGTTCTCCGTCTTCGTAGACAGATTCCAAAAAGCCGTAAGCGTTACCCCACTCCATGCGTTCGAGCACCAGGGCATCGTCCGGATAGTCGACTTCACTTATGTAGTGGGCGGCAACCCAGCGAAAATCAGGGGGTGCTATGCGGCGGTTGCCTGTCTTCAGCAGCCAGCGCTCCACTTCGAGCTGTCCGGGTTTTAGCGCCTCTGCGGTTCGCCCTGTGGATTCCAGATACTGTTTGGCAGACAGCGATTCGCCATCAGCGATCTCTCCCATCAGCACCTGGCTGCCCCGGTCGGGAAAAGCCACGTCCAATCGCACGACGGAGGCGGGCCAGAAATGCGCGAAGCCTCGAACGGCAAGCAACAGCAGGAGACCGACCACGGCCGCTATGCTGATGCCCACGGCTGCCGCGTTCATCCAGACCCAAGGCTCTCCGGAGCCGAACCAGGCGTTCAGTTTGAGTCCATCTTTCTTCAGCATGCTCAGAGATTTCCGTACCGGTTGCGCAGTTGCTGCCTGACGATTTCCGCCAGGGTGTTGAACAGGAAGGTGATGAGAAACAGCACCAGAGCGGCGAGGAAGAGGATCCGGTAGTGCGTGCTGCCGACTTCCGATTCCGGAAGTTCTACCGCGATGTTGGCGGCAAAGGTGCGCATGCCTTCAAAGATGTTCAGGTCCATGATCGGCGTGTTGCCAGTAGCCATGAGCACGATCATGGTCTCGCCCACGGCTCTTCCCAGGCCGATCATGACGGCAGAAAAGATGCCCGGGCTGGCGGTCAGCATGACGACACGGATCAGCGTCTGCCAGGGCGTGGCGCCCAGAGCCAGAGACCCGTTGATCAGATGCGTGGGCACGCCATAGATGGCGTCTTCGGCAATTGAAAATATGGTCGGTATTACCGCGAGCCCCATGGCGAGACCCACCACCAGGGCGTTGCGCTGATCGTAGCTGAGGCCCCAGTTCTCGAGAAACCAGGCTTTGGAGTCGCCACCGAAGAACTGTATTTCCAGCCACGGACCGATTGCGAACGCGGTCCAGATGGTCAACAGGAGTACCGGCAGAACCAGCAGCCCGTACCAGCCGTCGAAACGCCGCGTGATGTTGTCCGGAATTCGGCTCCACAGCCAGGCGAAAAGCATCACGCCCGCGGGCAGGACCAGGATGATGCTGAGCACGGCGGACAGGTTTGCCTCGATGATAGGTGCCAGCCAGAGGCCGGCCAGGAATCCGAGAATCACGGTGGGTAGCGCCGCCATGATCTCGATTCCCGGTTTGACCAGCCGGCGCATCGAAGGCGCCATGAAGAAGGCTGTGTAGATCGCGCCCATGATCGCAACAGGCACGGCGAACGCCATCGCGTAGAAGGCGGCCTTGAGCGTTCCAAACAGCAGGGGTGTGAGAGAAAACTTTGGTTCGAAGTCGTTGTCTGCAGAGGACGACTGCCAGCTGTATACGGGTTCGGTGTAGCCCTCGTACCAGACCTTGGACCATAGGGTCGACCACGAGATCTCGGGATGCTCGTTGTCCAGATGGTAGCTCTGCACCGTGCCGTCGCTGGCTGCGGTGAGCAGGAGATCGGAGCGGGGTGCGATGCTGGCAAAGATGACATCCCGGGTCACCAGATCGTCACTCGCCAGAGACCGCTGCGAGGTCGTGTAGAACAGATGAAAGTGACCAGCGGCGTCGACGGCGCCGAACCCTTTGCGTCTCGGCTCGGGGACCAGCTTTACGGCCGGTGAGTCAAGCTCGAACTGTCGGGCGGCCTTGAACTCGTAGCCGAATTCATCGCGTACCACAAACCATTGGGTCACCAGCCCGGCGTCGTCGGCTACGAGCAGAGAGTAACGTCCCAGGAGGGGCTCGATGGCGGTGACCGCCTGTGTTTCCGGGGCCAGGCGACCGATATAGAGCGACTTTGGCGCCTTGGGACGGGCGATATCGAGTATCTCTACGGCGCCGTCGGACCCTAGTAGGTACAACCATTGACCTCTGGGCCCGAACAGCACACGCTCATATTCTGTGTCCAACGTGAGCCGTCCGCGGCGTGGCATTTCCAGCGCGAACCCGGGTTCGGCATCCCGGAACTGATGAAGCACCAGCTTGCGCCCATCCAGCTCCGCAATGAGCACCTCGAAGTCACCGTAGTAGACGTCCAGAACGCTACCTCTGCCCATCTCCAGCCACTCATCCTCGAAGACATACTCCAGGGACGGCTGCATGATCCTCTGGTCTTCCTCGAAATCGACCGGATAGCTGGCCTGCACCACGGTGAGCGACCCTTCGGTATCGACGATCGCATACATTCCGTTGTTTCCGGCGACTTCGATCACGCGACCCAGAGACCGGCCCAGTGAAACGCTGCGTTCCGATACCCTCGCCGTTGCCTTTTCCGTGCCCGAGATACCGAAAAAGGATGCATCACCCGAGCGGGTGATGCGAAAACCTACCTCATCGGTCTCATTTGTCGTTATCAGCAGCGTGTCGCCTGCGGGCAGCGGGTACTGTGGTCCAGGCTCGATGTGCGCGGCGCTGAAGACGGGCGCGACAACCCATACGAGGTAAAAGAAGATCAACGCGATGGCGGCGATAACGCCAGCGCCGCCGAGGGCAACGATCAATCGGGTCAGCGTGTTGACCAGACGTCGACGCCTCGGCAGTTGAGACAGAGTGACGGTACCCGACATGAAAAACGCTTTCCCCTCTGTCGCTTAGAAAACTACTAAAGCTAGAAAGCTACTGAAGCTTACGCAGCTCGCGGGCCACCAGCCGAGACGACAGGGAAATATACCCGTCTTTGCCCACGATATCCTGTCCTTCTCGAGAGAGAACCAGCTTCAGAAATTCCTGCTCCAACGGGGCGAGTAGGGTTCCCGGTTTTTTGTTCACATAGACGTAGAGATATCGAGACAGAGGGTAGTCTCCCGACAGTGCTGCTTCAGGGCTGGCGGGAACGGGTTCGGCGCCTTCACCTTCAGACAACGGTATGGCCTTGACGCCGGACGTCACGTAGCCGATGCCGGAGTAACCAATGCCGTTCAGCGACGAGGTAACCGCCTGAACGACCGAGGCGGATCCCGGCTGCTCGTTCACCGTATTCTTGAAGTCCCCGGAGCAGAGCGCCGCCTGCTTGAAGTAGCCGTAGGTCCCGGATACGGAATTGCGCCCATAGATCTGAATGGGACGATCCTGCCAGCTGCCGCTCAGGCCCAGCTGCCCCCAGCGGGACAGATCGGCGTCGGCTCCGCAGCGCCTGGTGACCGAGAAGACCGCATCCACCTGAGGAATCGTCATCGATTGGATCGGGTTGTCTTTATGCACGTAGACCGCCAGAGCATCGATCGCTACCCGAATAGCCGTCGGTTTGTAGCCGTGCCTGGCTTCGAAAGCTTCTATTTCCTTGTCCTTCATGGCTCGGCTCATCGGGCCGAAGTTGCTGGTCCCTTCTGTCAGCGCTGGAGGCGCGGTAGAGGATCCGGCAGCCTGGACCTGAATGTTCACATTGGGGTACTCCTTTTTGAACGCTTCTGTCCAGAGCGTCATCAGGTTGGCCAGGGTGTCAGAGCCGATGCTGGAAAGGTTGCCGGAAACGCCGCTTACGCGCTGGTAGGCGGGCAGGGTATCGGCGGCTTCCTCTGCCTGAGCCGGCATGCTGGCCATAAACAGCAGTGCCGCGGCAATCATCGATTTCTTCATTTTGCTTCCTGTATTTCGGTTGTGGTTAGTGGCAGCTGCGAATCTGGAAAATCGCAATAGAAGGTGGTGCCCGCGCCGAGGGTGCTTTCGACTCTCAGTGCAGCGTGGTGTCGCTTCAGCACGTGTTTGACGATGGCGAGACCGAGTCCGGTGCCTCCCCTGACGCGAGACTTCGCGAAATCTACCCGGTAAAAACGTTCCGTGATGCGCTGGAGATCTTCGCTGGGAATGCCGATACCCTGGTCGGTGACCGAGAAGCATGCCCCGTGAGACGTGCGCCGCCACGATATGGCGACGACCCCACCCTCCGGACTGTATCGGACGGCGTTTGTGATCATGTTCAGGCAGGCGCTGTAGACCTCGCTTTCGACGCCGAGCAGCGGCACATCCCTTTCCATATCCGCGTCGAACCTGTGTTTGCCGTGGCTGAGCACTCGCGCTTCGGCGATGCAACTGCGGACGATGGCGCCGAGATCGAGGGTGTCGAGTTCCCGGGGTTCCGGGGCTGCACTGGACTCCAGCCTCGTGAGCAGCAGCAGGTCCTCGACCAGCGCACGCATCCGTTGGGTGGGCGGTTCCAGTTTTTGCAGAATGTCTTTCAAGGTTTCTACGTCGAGGTTTTCCATCGCCATCGTCTCCAGATAGCCGACGATGACCGTGAGCGGAGTACGCAGCTCGTGGGAGACGTTGGCCACGAAGTCCTGGCGCATGGTCAGCAGCCGATTCAGCTGGGTGACGTCCCGGGCGAGAATGAGCGCGTGATTCGGTGGAAGGTTTATCCGCCTGACTTCTAAGCGCACCGATCCGTCGAACGGGGAAGCAAACTCGACAATGCTTTCAGGAGCGTCTTTCCTGACGAGCGTCAGGAACTCGGGAGCTCGAACCAAAGATGCCAGATTCGTGCCCCGGTCCGACGGCGCCAGACGCAGCATGTGCTCGGCGGCGGAATTGAACCTGACGATGTTGCCGCCTTGCTCGATGATGACAGCGGCGTCAGGCAGGGCGTTGGTGATGGCCCGGGTGGTCGAGAGCGTGCGCAGAGCACCCTTTGTTCGGTTGCGAGAGTTCTGAATCGACCGATACAGGTTCTCCGCCAGCAGCTGCCATTCCAACAGGTTATTGGAGGGCCTGCTCAAAGGGTGCTGCGCCCATCTGCTCAGCTCCATAAACTCCCGTCTTTGCAGCACGATCCAGATTGCCGCTGCGATGAACAGCGTGGCGCCATAAGCATCCAGCAGGGCTCCGAACAGAATTGCGAGAGAAGCCAGCGTTCCCGCAATCAGCCATTCCCGAGTGGAGAGTTTCATGAGGGTGATATGAACCGGTAGCCTACGCCTCGGACCGTCTGCACGAGGTGCTGGAGACCGTAAGGTTTGAGCGCTTTTCTCAGCCTCAGGATGTGCACATCCACGGTGCGTTCTTCCACGTACACGCTTCTTCCCCAGACCCGATCCAGCAGCTGCGTCCGGTCGAATGCCCGGCCTGGATTCATCATGAAGTGTTCCAGCAGCCGAAACTCGGTAGGCCCGAGTTTGACCGGGCAGGAATTGATGGAAAGTTGATGTGCGGAGAGGTCGAGTTTCAACGGGCCCTGCTCGAGGATGTCCGAATCCGGCGCGCCGGACCTCCGGAGCAGCGCCTTGACTCGAGCGATGAGTTCGCGCGGCGAGAACGGTTTGGTGATGTAGTCATCGACGCCGGAGTCGAAGCTCTTGAGCTTGTCCGACTCTTCCCCTCGGGCCGTGAGCATGATGATTGGCAGCGCCGCGGTATGCTCGTCGCGCCTGACCCTGCGGGCCATCTCTACGCCGCTCATTCCAGGAAGCATCCAATCGATGATCAGCAGGTTTGGCAGCTCTCCATCGAGGCGGACCATGCCGTCTTCGGCGCTCGGTGCTTCCACGATGTGAAACCCGGCACGGCTGAGTGCAAAGGTCAGCATGTCGCGGATTTCGGGCTCGTCTTCAACCAGCAGTATCGTGTTTCCAGCCATCGGTCTATTTCGGGCCTTGGCTCGTTTTGCACATTACACAACAGAATTCTGACAGTTTTATGAATGCGTCTGAAAAGAATATGACAGCACTTCGAGGAGTTTGAGCCCCGGGTAAGTGCTGGGGCTCGGCCGTTCCATCGGGTGGATGCGGCGCGTCACCAACGTGACAGGGCCCGAATTGAAATCTCTTGTAAAGGGATCCATTGTCACATTGTCATAAAATTGTCACATATATCGGGACAATCGACATCCTTTACCTATTTCAAATTTACATCCCTAACACCCGCACTGAAGGAGTGCCAAATGATCGTGAAGCCAGGAATTTCGACGCTTCTTCCCGCTCTGGTTCTGTTGTCCGCGTTCACCGGACCGGTCCGGGCCGCAGAGAATGATGAAGAGTTGGCCCTTTTGAAAGCTCAGATGGCTGAGCTCTCTGCTCGTCTCGCGGAACTGGAGGCCAGCAACAGCCGTACCCAGGTCACTGTAGAAAACCTGGGCGAGGCGGTTGCCTCCGCGCCGCCTCCGGCCGCTCGAGAACCTCTCTGGGCTGACCGGGTGAAGTTCAGCGGCAATCTGCGCTATCGCACTGATTGGTTAGATGTTGAAAGCCGCAAGAACCGCTACCGGAATCGGATTCGTGCACGAATCGGAGCCGCTGCCAAGGTGCTGGACAACCTGAGCACGCATATCCAATTCGCAACCGGCAGCGATGACCCAAGGTCCACCAATCAGACCCTGGGCGGGAGCTTCACGACCAAGTCCATTGGCTTGGACTTCGCCTACTTCGATTGGGACGCCA
>CAMYJX010000053.1 GCA_947258825.1 uncultured Pseudomonadales bacterium | reverse complement strand
GAACGCTGTCTGGCAACTACGTTGTGGATTATCACTGGCAGCTGACGTCGCGCAACAAGCGCAGCCTGGCCCTGGACGTGGCCAGCGCCGAAGGGCAGGGGATTCTGCACGCCCTGATACGGGAAGCTGACGTTTTTCTGGTGAATCTGTTTCCCCATCAGCTGGCCCGCTACGCGCTGCGCTACGAAGATCTCCAGCCCATGAACCCGCGGCTCGTCTACGCGCAGATGTCCGGCTTCGGCACCGAGGGTCCGGATGCCGAGCGCCGCGCTTTCGATTCCACGGCCTGGTGGGCGCGCTCGGGAATGGCAGACATCGTCCGCGATCAGGGCCAGCCTCCGGTCATGGGCGTCCCCGGGTTCGGCGATCATTCCAGCGCCATGTCGCTGTTCGGCGCCATCGCGATGGCGCTTTACACCCGCGAGCGCACGGGCGAGGGAAGCCAGGTTTCGACCTCGCTGCTGGCCAACGGCATCTGGGCCAACGGCATGCAGGTTCAGGGCGCCATCGCCGGTTTCGACCTTGCCGCGCTGCGCCAGAAAAAGGGCTGGTTGAACCCGTTCACCTCGGTTTACGCTACCGCCGACGACCGCTTCGTCATCCTCGGCGTCACCAACCCCATGAGGGAGTGGCGGAACCTGTGCGCGGCCATGGGTCATCCCGACTGGCTCGACGATCCCCGATTCGCCGACTTCCGCAGCATAATGCGTCATCGGCGGGATCTGATCGGCCTCATTCAGGCCTGCACCGGTGCCCTTTCGCTGGCGGAGCTCACCGCAACGCTCGATCGTCACGACATCACCTACGGCGTGGTTTCCCAGCTGTCGGAGCTCGTGGAAGACCCGCAGCTCAAAGAGGCGGGTATTCTGGTGCCGACGGGTTCCGACGACGAGTACTACCAGTGGACGGTAACCAACCCCATTCGCATGGCAGGGTCAGCGCGGCGTGATGCGGGCGAGTGTCCCGGGGTCGGTGAGCATTCGGCGCAGATTCTGGCGGAGCTCGGGCTCAGCCAGTCCGAGATCGACGCGCTGGCCGGGCAGGGCATCGTGGGATTGGGTAGTCCCGAGGGTCGGCGGCGTTAGACCTGTGAAAAGCCTGGAGGAGGGCGTGTGAACCTGGCTGAATCTCTGCTGCACGCGCTCAAAGACTTTGGCGCCGAAGAAATTTTCGGCATTCCCGGCGACTTCGCGCTGCCCCTGTTCAAGGTCATCGAAGAGAGCGGCATCCTGCCCTGCTATACGCTCAGCCATGAGCCAGCCGTTGGCTTCGCCGCGGACGCTGCTGCGCGGATCCGCGGCAAGCCGTCTGTGGCCGCGGTGACCTACGGCGCCGGTGCCTTCAACCTGGTGAACCCGGTAGCCGCCGCCTACGCCGAGAAGTCGCCGGTGGTGGTGATTTCAGGGGCGCCCGGGGTCGCTGAAGCCGCTTCGGGTCTGCTCATCCATCACCAGGCCAAGCATCTGAAGTCCCAGCTGGAGATCTACAAAGAGATCACCTGCGATCAGTGCATTCTGGACGATCCCGCCCGCGCGCCGGAGCAGATCGCCCGGGTGCTCAACCGCTGTGTCAACGAGTCGCGGCCCGTTTATCTGGAGATGCCCCGGGACCGGGTGTTCGCCGAGGCGGAACCGGTCAATACCATGCGCCAGCCGCTGTCCGTTCGATCAGAAGCTCTGGACGCCTGCGTTGCCGAGATCGCGGAGCGCCTGGCGCAGTCCACGTCGCCGGTGCTGCTGGTTGGCGTGGAGGTGCGGCGCTTCGGTCTCGAAGATTCGGTGGCCCGGCTGGCCCGCAAGCTGGGCATCCCGGTAGCCACCACCTTCATGGGCCGGGGGCTGCTTGCGGATACGGATGTGGCCCTGCGCGGCACCTATCTGGGGGTTGCCGGCGACCCCGAGGTCACGCGGCTGGTGGAAGGCTCGGACGGCCTGGTGATGCTCGGCGTCATCACGTCGGACAACAACTTCGGCATCTCGCGCCGCCAGATCAATCTGGAGAAGTCGGTGCTGGCCTGTGACGGCGCCGTCTCTCTGGGTTACCACGTCTATCCCGATATCCCGCTGGTCGATCTCGTCAGCGCCCTGGAACGAACGGTGCCGATCGCGAAAGCGCTGCCATCTCGCGCTCAGACGCTGCCCTCCGGGTTGGTCGCCGACGAAGCCGCCATCTCACCGCTGGACATCGCCTGTGCCGTCAACGATCTGTTCGCCCGTCACGGCACCATGCCGGTGGCCTCGGATATCGGTGACTGCCTGTTCACGGCGATGGATTTCGTCAATACCCGGCTGGTCGCCCCCGGTTACTACGCCACCATGGGTTTCGGCGTGCCGGCCGGCTTCGGGCTTCAGGCGGCGACCGGTGAGCGTCCCCTGGTGCTGGTCGGTGACGGCGCCTTTCAGATGACCGGATGGGAGCTTTTGAACTGCCGCCGCCACGGCTGGGATCCGCTGGTGCTGGTGTTCAACAATTGCAGCTGGGAAATGCTGCGAGCGTTTCAGCCGGAATCCAGCTTCAACGATCTGGACGATCTGCACTTCGCGGACATCGCCCGAACGCTGGGTGGAGACGGCTATCGGGCGGCGACGCGCCGGGAACTGCGGGACGCCCTGGCTCAGGCCCACGCCACCCGGGGGCGCTTCCAGCTGGTGGAAATTATTCTGCCCAGAGGTGCGTTGTCACCCACCCTCGACCGGTTCGTTGCCGGCTTCAAAAAGAGACGGGCAGGCGAGCAGAGCTGAAACTGTCGATGCCGAGCTGGGCACGGATGTCCCTGCCCGGCTCGTCAAAGTAGTCGTCGATGGGGATCCCCGTCCCGTCCGCAATGCGCACCATGCGCATGAAGTTGCCGATCACGCCGGCAGCATCCGCCACCACCTCGGTTCCAGCGCAGGCGGTCAGGGTGTTGCGGGCCTGTTCCAGGCCGGCGCCATTGCCGAGCACCGCGTCCACAAACTGCAGCAGCTCTGCTCCGTGGAGAACCCGGCTGTCGACATCGGCACCGCGGACGATGGCCAGCAGATCTGCCTCTGCTCCCTGAACCCGACTGCTTCCCCGAAGCATCAACGCATGGGCGTTGGTTCAGTAGAAACAGTCGTTTAGTGCCGATGTCCTGCTGGCGACCAGCTCGATCTGCGGCCGTGACAGACTCAGCTCGCCGGTAGAGGAAAAGTCCCGCACCAGATCGGTGGGCACGTAGTGCACCGCTGCCAGGCTGTGCAGCAGCCGGACAGCGTCCGGCACCAGGCTGAGCGCGCGAATGACGTTTGCCGTTGCCGGGGCGCCCAGGAATATGTCTCCCTCCCGTTCCGTGAGCGTCTGCGGCGTCAGCATGGGCACCCAGGCGACGTCGATGGTGGCGCCTGCTGGCAGGTAGCCATCCGGCGCGCCCGGAATCGGGTCCGGCGGTGGCGTCAGGGGCAGGCCCAGGGCGCGGTGCAGGGTGTCGATGCTGATGGCGGCCACGGCGACGCCCAGCAGCTCCACATAGTGGCCGAAAGTGAAGGACGCATCGATGATGCTCTGGAGCCAGGCCCCGGTCAGCCTCGATGGATCGGTGGTGATGCGGTGTGCCGCGTCCAGCGCAACGTCCGGCAGCTCGATGTGGCCGCTGTGCCGCCCATCGATGCCATACGGAGAAAGCGCCTCCTTGCGAGCGCTGCACAGCGGGCACGTCGCTGCATCACGGGTGGCTTGAACGATGGCGATGCGCTCCGAACCCGTCCACCAGTTGCCCGGTTGGGCGATCTTCTGCCAGGCTTCGCGGTGAGCCTGCTGCTTGAGGCCGCTGACCGGATAGGGACAGTCCTGATAGTCGAAGGCGGTCATGAACCAGAGTATGCACCCAGCGGCTGGCGATTGAATACAATCAGGCGCTTCTGGCCAACATCATTCCGGAGTCTTTCCATGCTGCTGAACGATCCCGATCTCCTGCGCACCGGCGCCTACATCGATGGCGTCTGGCTGGACGCCGACGGCGGCGCAACCAGCCTGGTGAGGAACCCGGCCACCGGCGAAGCAGTTGCGCGGGTGGCGGCGTGCGGCGCTGCCGAAACCCGTCGCGCCATCGATGCGGCCGCTCGAAGCCAACAGGGCTGGCGCGCCTCGAGCGCGAAGGAGCGGGCCGGCGCGCTGCGCCGCCTGTTCGATCTCATGATGGCGAACCAGGAAGATCTGGCCGTCATCATGACCGCGGAGCAGGGCAAGCCCCTGGCGGAATCCAGGGGCGAGATTGCCTACGGGGCAAGCTTTCTGGAGTGGTTTGGCGAGGAAGCCAAGCGCGTATACGGCGATACCGTTCCCGCCCCGGCCAGCGATCGGCGCATCGTTTGCGTCAAGGAACCGGTGGGCGTGGTGGCCTGCATCACCCCCTGGAATTTTCCCAACGCCATGCTGACCCGGAAGATCGGTCCAGCGCTCGCCACCGGGTGCACGGTGGTATGCAAGCCGGCCGGCGCGACGCCGCTGTCTGCCCTGGCCATCGCCGAGCTGGCCCACCGGGCAGAAATTCCGCCGGGGGTGCTGAACATTCTGACGGGCAGGACTGCCGAGATCGGCGCGGAGCTCACCGGCAATTCCAAAGTGCGCAAGCTGACCTTCACCGGTTCTACGGCGGTAGGCAAATCGTTGCTCCGCGCCTGCGCCGGCACGGTAAAACGTACCTCCATGGAGCTCGGCGGCAACGCGCCTTTCATCGTCTTTGATGACGCCGATCTCGATGCCGCCGTGCAGGGGGCCATCGCGTCTAAGTTCCGGAACGCGGGGCAGACCTGCGTGTGTGCCAACCGCATGCTGGTGCAGAGCGGGGTTTACGATGCCTTCGCGCGGAAGCTGGCTGCGGCGGTCGAGGATCTCAAAGTGGGTAACGGCATGGATGCCGGGGTAGCCATCGGGCCCCTGATCGACGTGGCGGCTGCCGATGAGGTGCTGGCCATGGTGGAGGACGCCGTCTCGCTGGGCGCTTCCACGCTGCTGGGCGGCAGGCGCGCGTCCCATGGCGACGCCTTTGTCGAACCCACGGTGCTCACCAGCGTGACGCCGGATATGCGGGTATTCCGGGAGGAGATCTTCGGGCCTGTTGCGCCGCTGATCCGTTTCGAGACGGAGGCCGAAGCCGTCGCGCTGGCCAACGATACCCAGTTTGGCCTGGCATCCTATTTCTACGCCCGGGATATCGGCCGCATCTGGCGGGTGGCCGAAGCGCTCGAGTACGGCATCGTCGGCATCAACGAGGGCATTATCTCGAACGAGATGGCCCCTTTCGGCGGGATGAAGGAGTCCGGTAACGGCCGCGAGGGTTCCCGCTACGGCATGGACGAGTATCTGGAAATCAAATACCTGTGCATGGGCGGGCTCGACAGCTGAGGGCGCCCGCGCGCCCTTCCAGAGCGCTTCGGTTCAGAAAGAAGGGTTGGAGGCCGCGTAGGTTTTGAGCCTCACCAGCGCTTTCTGGCAGGCAAGGTAAAACAGGTTCGGGTCGAGGTGCTCTTCCAGGTCTTCGTTATCGAACCCGTTGCCAGCGATCTCTTCGCCCGGGATCTCCCCGCTGGGGATCGTGTTGCGAGCCTCGAGCTCCATGTTCTGCATCGCTTCGAAATTCAGGTCGTTATCGTCCATGACAAACCTCGTCCACAGATTGTTTAGCCTGCATTGATCCTAGGTGCGGAATTCGAATTGCGATGTGATCCGGTTCCTGTTTCCAAAACCGGATACGGATGGGCCATCATTGCCGACTTTCACCCTTTCGAGTGACCGTTGAAATGAACACCATCCGTAATCGAGCCAAAGATCACATGCCGGTGGTGCTGCTGACGATGCTCAGCATCGTCCAGGCGCTGGCGCTGGAGTTGCTCTGGGCATACGTCACAGGGCAGGGCTACCTGTACCAGGCAACCTGGGCCGCACTGCTGGGTTGGATTCAAGTCCTCGCTACCATGCTCGGGATCCTGCTGATCTGGCTGATCTATGCCAGCACGGTCATGCGCTTCCGCTGGGTGCCGGCAACCACCGATTCGATATCTCCCTTTGTGGTCGGCATCATCGAGTTCACGCTCATCGCGATGCTGGGCATGGAGCATCTGGGAATCTGGTTTCTGACCATGGCCTTGACCTTCGCGGCGATGACCTGGGTCAGCCATCTGTCTTTTCGCCGGGCCAGACAGGACGGCGAAAACGCGGAATTCTTCCGCAACGTGGGGCCCGCCGGGCTGCGTGACTACACCGCCACCATGATCAACGTTACCCTCATGGTGGCGCTGGGTGTCTTCTTCGAGGTCACCGGCTATCGCGGCTGGTTTGCGCTGATCGCGCTTCTGGCGCTCCTCGCATTGCTGTTCTTTCAGATATATGTGACGGATCGCTACTGGCGCATGTCGACGCAGCCGGAGTAAGGTCGGGAAATCCTGGATTGAGCGGGTTTGGAAGCCAAGGTGGATCGATGGCTGAAGCGAACACGGCGGTGATCTCTGACAGTGCCCGGTGCGGTCTGGCACGGCGGCTGGGAAAGCTTGTTGCCGTGCTCATGGTCGTCTGGCTCGCCGGCTGTGCGGTGGGTGGAAAAGTTCAGACCCTGGCCGATGGCTCGTACAAGGTAGACTGCTCTGGCGGCTACCACGACTGGACTGCCTGCAACGAGGCTGCTCGCCGGACCTGCCGCGGACGCGGGGTAGAGATTCTGTCTCAGGTGTCCAATGAAGCCAGCCAGGGCGTGGGTTCTCGCGACTGGTCGGCGGCTGGCTCGGAAGTATCGAGAAGCATGAACTTCCGCTGCAAGTAAACGCGCTTCAGCGAAGGCGGGGCCGGAGCGCCTTCAATCGGCTTCCAGGGTTTCGAGCTGCACCTTGTTCTCCAACACCCCGACCTCCGGTACTTCGACCTCGATCCGATCGTCTGCCGTCAGGAATCTCGCCGGATCCAGCTGGGCGCCGCTACCACCCGGGGTGCCGGTTGCAATCACGTCACCGGGCTGCAGGCGCAGGAAGGTGGAGAGGTAACTGACCAGGTAGTCGAACGGGAAGCGCAGACGGGAGGTTTCATCGTCCTGGCGAACGTCGCCGTTCACCCGTGTGACCAGATGCAGTGGAGCGTCGAGCGAGTACTCATCGGCGGTCACCAGCCAGGGCCCCATGGATCCGGAGCGCTCGAAATTTGCCCCTTGTGCGACGTGACGCCTGCCTGGCCCCATCCAGTCCTGCGCGCAGCCTTCGTTCATCAGCGTGATACCGGCAACGTGGGCAAGCGCGTCCGCTCTGGGAATGCGGCGGCCCACGCGGCCGATGATCAGAGCGATCTCTCCGGCGTAGTCGAACTCGTTGGTCTCAGGCGGCTTCAGGATCGGCTCCAGATGTCCCACCAGCGATTCCCGGGTGCGCAGGTGGACGCGGGGGTGCGCGTCCGCTCCGGATTCCTCCGGTTGCTCCGCGTCAGCGTCATCAGATGGAGCGAAGTTGTCACGGATGCAGATGATTTTTCCCGGGTTGGTTACCGGTGGTCGATAGCGGATATCTTTCAGGCCGTAATCGGCGGAGGAGCTGGCGGCAATGTCCTGGGCGCGCACCAGCGCGCCGGCCGCAAGAACGTGGTTCAGGGTCGCATACTCGGGCATGCGCTCGGACAGGCTGACCACCCGACCGTCGATTATGGCGCCAAATTGCTCGGCGCTGTCCGCTTGAAACGACAGTAACCGCAAAAGAACTCCCCCCTCTGTAAAGCGAAAAGAATAAGGCGAAAAGACGACCGCACAGGGTGAACGCTAACCCTTCCCCATTGTCTTAAACTGGAACTTCTGACCAGCAACGGTGGATAGTGGGGCGTCGGATGGATAATCGATCATTTTCTTTTGAAGCTAGGTTCAACCAGGGGCGTGCCTGTGTCAACGCGGCCCTCGCATGCTAGGCGGCCGTGCCTCGACTTCCGGAGCGGGCAGATGAAGTTGCTCGTTGCAGTGGCTTTCTGGGTTCTGTTGGCGCAGCCTCAGGCTCAAGCGCAGTCGAGCGCCTCCGCCTGGGATCTCGTCCACCCCACCGGTTTTGACTGGCAGGACAAGGTCTCCCGGGCCCAGCTGGCAGGCGATCTGTTGAAAAGGGTGCAGATTCTTTCTGCGGTGATTCCCCCGATGACGACTTCCGCGCTGGAGAAGCTGCGCAGCGAGCAAGCCAGGGTGGCGTCCCTGGGAGACGACGCTTCGCCGCGCAGGCGCGGCCGTCTTTACCTGTCGAGACGCTTTCAGCACCAGAGCCTGCTGGAACTGGTGGACCAGACCCTGGGCGCGCTGAGCTGTGCCGCCAGCAGCCGTCGCGTTGCCTCGGAGATGGCCTGCTGGGCGCAGGCGAGCGCGTTCCTGCTCGAAGAAGACCGTCTGGATCTCGGGCTGAATATTCTCCGTGAAGCCCGAATGATTCCCAGGGACGAGGACATGCCCGTTACCGCCCAGGATCCGGTGGTATGGTACGGCGAGTACGGCCGGGGCATTTTGAGGTACATAGTCATTCCCTACATGCAAAGCTTGAAAGAGGGGGAAGTGCAATGACTGCCGGATACAGGATCGCGAGTGTGCTCATGCTGACCGGTGTTGTCTGGCTGGCGTTACCGCTACCGGTCAAGGCGGCAGAGACCGTGCTTCTCAATGAATCCCTCGCTTACAATTGCTATCGCGCGGCGTTTCGTGGCGATGTCGGTCTCGGCGTGGATGTGTGCAGCGAAGCCATCGAGCATCAGGCATTGGGTCCCGAAGATCTTGCGGCCACCTATTCCAACCGGGGTCTGTTGCTGTCCCGGGGCGGTGAGCTCAAAGATGCGTTGAAAGACCATGAGAAAGCCATTTCCATAGCTCCCGAGCTTGGCAGCCTGTACGTCAACCGATCCAATACCTATGTTCGTGCCAGACGCATGAAAGATGCGATGGACGACCTTGAAACCGCCATATCGATCGCTGACGAAAGCCTGGCCGCCGCCTATTACAATCGCGCGCTGCTGTTCCAGCGCCTGGGTGATGGTCAGGCCGCGCGCGCCGATGCGGAGCGTGCAGCCGAGCTTTCTCCGGAAACCGAAGCCTATCGGCAGTATCTCTCGGATCTGAATCGCCCGGTTCCAATATCGTCGGAGGCGAAGGAAGCCCAGTAACCTTCGCTTTCCGCGCTGCGCACGCGCTGCCCCCGCGCTGCGCACGCGCTGCGCACGCGCTGCCCTTGCGGATTCGTGAGGGGCTCCCGTGTAGACTAAGCGGTCCGCCTCAAGGCCAGACGCAGGACCGGACACCGCTGATGAATCCTACTGCCAATCAGAACTTTCTTGGCGCCCTGGCGGCGGTTGCCGATGCCCACGCCCAACGGACCTGTCTGATTCAACCGGGCGCTGAGAACTGGTCTTTCGCCATGCTCAGCGACGCCAGCCGGCGGGTTGCCGGCGCCCTGGCGGAGGCGGGCGTGGGGCCCGGAGACCGAGTGCTGGCGCAGGTAGACAAATCTGCGCACGCGGTGGCGCTCTATCTCGGCACCCTGCGCGTCGGGGCTGTCTACGTGCCGATCAACACGGCGTATACCAGCGAGGAAGTGGCGTATTTCCGCGGCGACTCGGAGCCCCGCGTGCTGGTCTGCCGCGAGCAGGATGTGCCCGCGCTGGCGCCCGTTGCCGGCGAAGCCGACCTGCTTTCCCTCGGGGCGGATGGGGACGGAACCCTGCTGCAGAATGCCGCGCAGGCAACCCCTGTTGACACCATCACGAAGCGCGCCGCCGATGATATCGCCGCCATCGTCTACACGTCGGGCACCACCGGCCGTTCCAAGGGCGCCATGCTGACCCACGACAACCTGACGAGCAACGCTCGAGTGCTGCTGGACTACTGGGGCTGGGCGGATGACGACGTGCTGCTGCACGCGTTGCCGGTTTTTCACGTGCATGGGCTGTTCGTCGCGCTGCACTGCGCCCTGCTTTCCGGAACCCCCATGATCTTTCTTCCGCAGTTCGACGCGTCTGCGGTCATCGATGCGTTGCCCCAGGCCACCGTGATGATGGGGGTGCCGACTTTTTACACCCGGCTGCTGGCGCGGGACGACTTCACGCAGCAGACGTGCGCTGGCGTTCGCCTGTTCATCTCCGGCTCTGCGCCCCTCACCGAGCAGACGTTCGCAGCCTGGGAGGCTCGCACCGGGCATCGCATTCTCGAGCGCTACGGCATGAGCGAGACCATGATGAATACGTCCAACCCGCTGGACGGCGAGCGGGTACCGGGCACGGTAGGCTATCCGCTGCCGGGGGTGGAGGCGCGCGTCGTCGACGCCGGGGGCCAGGAGCTCGCTCGGGGCGAGGTTGGCGTGATCGAGGTCCGTGGGGCCAACGTTTTCGCCGGTTACTGGGGCATGCCTGAGAAAACGGCGGAAGAGTTCCGGGACGACGGCTTCTTCATCACCGGTGACCTGGGAAAGATGGAGGAAGACGGCCGCGTGAGCATCGTCGGGCGAGCCAAAGATCTGGTCATTTCCGGGGGCTACAACATCTACCCCAAAGAGGTTGAGCGGCTCATCGACGAGATGCCCGAAGTCCTTGAAAGCGCCGTGATCGGCGTGCCCCACCGGGATTTCGGCGAGGGTGTGGTGGCGGTGGTGGTCCCTGTCGATGAGGCGGTCGAGGAGCCTCAGGTGCGTGCCGTGCTGGAGGGCCGCCTGGCTCGATTCAAACATCCCAAGGTGGTGGTCAACGTGCCCGATCTGCCGCGCAACGCCATGGGCAAGGTGCAGAAAAAGGAACTGCGGGATCGCTACGAGGGTCTGTTCAGCGAGGCCTGACGGCCTGACCGGAGGTGACCGGCAGAAGCTCGAGAACCTCCAGCTCTTCATCCGCCAGCGTGCGTGTGGCCAGCGCCAGCAGCAGGTTGGCGTGGGAGTTGTAGATCTCCCGGTTGACGTTCAGCAGGGATGAGACGTTCTGTTCCTGCAGCCGGTCCGCGCGCACGTCGGCGTAGATGTCCTGATGCAGCTCATCGTGTCGACGTTTGGCCAGCTCGTTGAGCCCTATGATGGTCTCGAGGTCCAACTGCTGGCTTTCGTCAGCGCGAGCGCGGAACAGCTCGACATAAAATTCTTTGAGCGCGTCGCGAAAACGCTCGCCGTAGTCCATCAGTATCTGCTGACCCGAGGCTTCAAAATGAACCAGGTCCGCATGCACGTCTTTGAGGCTCTTTGCCGCGTGTACCGCTTCGCGAACGATGGTCTGGTAGCGGCTGATTCGTCGGCTGTCCTCTGCCTCCCGCGCGGTTGCCTGGGCATCAGCCGTGAAGGCGACGATCTCTCCTTCGAGACGCTTGGTGGCGTCGTAGTTTTCCTTGAAGGAAGCTGACAGCGGCAGCAGTCGCCCGTCCGACGGCGTCGGACCAACGGGCAGGTTCCCCACCAGAATCCGGATCGGCGGATCCGTGACCTTCAGGTTCTGGCAGATCACCCGCTGCAGCAGGTGATCCGTTTCCAGCTCGATGGCTTCCAGCGCCGTCTCCGGCATGGCGGCGGTGGCCGGCGCCAGATGCCGGCCGATGGTTTCGTCCGTGGTCCTGACCAGGCGTTCCAGGAGGTTGGCGAACGGGCCGATGAGCGGCAGAAACAGCAGGATCCCCAGCAGGTTGAACAGGCTGTGAAAGGCAACCAGGGACAGCAGATCGTTCAAGCCGAACCAGCTCACCACCGCCAGCAGCGGCATCAGCAGCACAAAGGCCAGGGTGTCCGTGCCGACGTTGAAGAGCAGGTGCCCCAGCGCCACCCGCTTTTTCGCGGCGCTGCCCTTGATGGCCCCGATGAGCACCGTGCTGGTGGTCCCCAGATCCGCACCGATGGCGATGGCGGCGGCAGCCGGCAGATCGATGATGCCCGCGTTGAGCGCGCTCAGGGTGACCATCATGGTGGCGGAGCTGGAGCGGATGATGGCGCAGAAGACCAGCCCGAAGAGCAGGAACTGCAGCGCGTTGTAGCCGGCCAGCATGGATACGTCCACAGAATTGATCAGATCGCTGACGGAAGCCTTCATGAACTGCAGACCCATCAGCAGCAGGCCCAGGCCCAGCACGATGCGCGCGTACTGGGCGAGCTGTCGGCTGGATGACAGGGCGCTCACCAGGCCGCCGACGGCGATGAACGGCAGCGCCAGCGCGTCCAGATCGAGGGTGAAGCCGATGGTGGCGACGATCCAGCCGGTAATGGTGGTGCCCAGATTGGCGCCGAATATCATGGAAAGGGCGTTGCGCATCTGCACGACGCCGGCGCCCACGAGCGCCAGCATGAGCAGACCCACGACGGAGCTGCTCTGCAGAATCGCCGTCGCAACGGTTCCGCTCAAGACGCCTTTGATTGGCCGGTCGCTGTTGCGCCGCAGAAACTGCCGCAGGGAACGGCCCGACACCTGTTCCAGAGCGCCCTCGATGAGGCTCATGGAGAACAGAAAGAAGCCGAGCCCCGCCAGCAGTCGCCAGTAGTCGAGTTCCATTCAGGGATCCAGATGCTGTTCCACGTTGCTCACCCGCTGCTTCTTCCCATTCTGCCCCATGGCTCATGGCAAATCAGCGTCGGGCGACTGTCGCGCCTGCACCTGTCATGGCTGGATTTCATGGCGTTCATCTTCTAACTTCTCCTTTTGCGCGCCAGGTCGGCGCCTCACGCTCGGTACAAAGGGGGCTTGCATGCCGGAATTCACCAGCGGTGATGTCAACATCTACTACGAGGAACACGGCCAGGGTTTCCCTGTCCTGCTCATTGCGCCCGGGGGCATGCGCTCTTCCATTCCGTTCTGGGACAACGCGCCCTGGAATCCGATAGAGCAGCTCAAGGGCAGCTTTCGCGTTATTGCCATGGACCAGCGGAACGCCGGACGTTCCACCGCCCCGGTGCGGGGGGCCGACAGCTGGTATGTCTACACGGCGGACCAGCTGGCGCTGATGGATCATCTGGGCATCGAGCGTTTTCACACCGCCGGCATGTGCATTGGCGGTCCTTACTGCATGGGTCTGATTCAGGCTGCCCCGGAGCGGGTGACCTCTGCCGTGCTGTTCCAGACCATCGGTCTGACGAACAACCGTCAGGCGTTTCTGGACATGTTCGACAGTTGGGCGGACGAGCTCAAGCCTCAGCATCCCGGCGTGCCGGCCATTGCCTGGGACGGTTTCAGGAACGCCATGTACGGCGGCGAGTTTCTCTTCAATGTCAGCCGCGAATTCGTTGGCCGCTGCACCACGCCGCTGCTGGTGCTGTGTGGCAACGATCTCTATCACCCGCGGGAAAGCTCCCTGGAGATTGCCGAGCTGGCCCCGAACGCGGAGCTTATCGAGTCCTGGAAGGAACCCGAGCATCAGGAGGCGGCGCAGGCGCGGGTGATGGATTTTCTGCAGGCGCACACGCCCGAATGAATCAAGACGTGGGGCAAGAGAGGATCAGGATATGAGCGCGGGCTGTCGAGTTGCCTTCGTCGGGCTTGGGGTCATGGGCTATCCCATGGCCGGCCATCTGGCTGCCGCCCACCCCGTATCGGTTTACAACCGGAGCGTGGAAAAGGCGGCCGCCTGGTGCCGGGCCTATGCTGGCAGCAGCTGCGAAACGCCGAGGGAGGCCGCCAGCGGTGCTGAAATCGTGTTCCTCTGCGTGGGCAATGACGACGACGTTCGGTCCGTGGTGTTTGGCGACGACGGCGTGCTCGCGGGCCTGCCCCGGGGCGCGGTGCTGGTGGATCACACCACCGCGTCGGCGGAGCTCGCCCGGGAGCTGGAGCGGGCGGCCGCCGACCAGGAATGCGGCTTTCTCGACGCGCCGGTTTCCGGCGGCCAGGCGGGCGCCGAGAACGGGGCGTTGACCATCATGGTGGGCGGCGAATCCAGTACCTTTGAGCGGGTCGAGCCCGTCATGGGGACCTATGCCCGCGCTGTCCGACTCATGGGGCCGGCCGGCGCCGGCCAGCTGACCAAGATGGTCAACCAGATCTGCATTGCCGGCGTGCTCCAGGGGCTCTCGGAAGGCCTGCACTTTGCGGAGCAGGCCGGCCTGGATGTGGAGGCGGTGGTGGACGTGATCTCCAAGGGCGCCGCTCAGTCCTGGCAGATGGAAAACCGTTCCGCAACCATGGCGCGGCGGGAGTTCGAGTTCGGTTTCGCGGTGGATTGGATGCGCAAAGACCTGCAGATAGCCCTTGATACCGGGCGGCGGGTCGACGCACGGTTGCCGCTTACCGCCCTGGTGGATCAGTTCTATGGCGACGTCCAGAGCCTGGGCGGTGGGCGCTGGGATACCTCGAGCCTCATTGCGCGGCTGGGTCGCGAAGGTCACTGAGGCTCATGCTATGAAAAAGCGCAATCTCTGGTCAGCATTCGCGTTTGCGGGCGTCTGCGCGGTCGCCAGCGGCGGCAGCGCGTGCAGCAACGGCAGTTTTTCTGCCAGCGCAGACCCCGTCCGCTACAGCGAAAGCTCCATCCCGTTTCTGGCGACCCCTGTCGCCAGCTTTGACGAGCCCTGGGCCATGACCTTTCTCCCCGACGGGCGGCTGCTGGTCACGGAAAAGCCAGGCCAACTCCTGGTGGTGACCCAGGCCGGAGAGAAGTCACAGCCGGTAATCGGGGTGCCGGAGGTGGATTACGGTGGGCAGGGCGGCCTGGGAGACGTAATACTTCATCCAGATTACCCCTCTAATAAATTGATCTATCTAAGTTTTTCGGAAGCTGGCGAGGGGGATACCCGCGGTGCTGCCGTTGCTAGAGCGAGGCTTGTGCTGGGGTCGGAAGGCGCTGGTGAGCTGCGCGATCTGCGGATCATCTGGCGGCAGCAGCACAAGGTGACGGGGCGCGGTCACTACGGGCATCGGCTCGCTTTTTCGGCCGATGGCCATCTGTTTATTGCCTCAGGGGAGCGGCAGAAATTCCAGCCGGCCCAGGATATGAACCAGAATCTGGGCAAGATCGTCCGCCTGCACGATGACGGCACCGTGCCGAAGGACAACCCCTTTTTTGATCCCTCATCTGACGGAGGCGGCACGGCCGCCGAGGTCTGGACCCTGGGTCATCGCAACCCCCTCGGGCTGGCTTTCGATGCCCAGGGTCGGTTGTGGAACCAGGAGATGGGGCCAAGGCATGGCGACGAGTTGAACCTGGTCGTCCGGGGTAGCAACTATGGCTACCCGGAGGTTTCGGAAGGTGATCACTATGGCGGCCAGCCCATCCCGGATCACGGGACCCGTCCGGAGTTCGCCGCCCCGGCGGTATTCTGGGTGCCCGCGATCTCTCCCGCCGGCCTGATGATCTATTCCGGTGATCTGTTCGCTGGCTGGAAGGGGGATGCCTTTATCGGCGGGCTTTCCTCCAGGTCGCTGGTACGGGTGACCTTCAATTCTGATGCCGCCGCCGTGACGGCTCGAGAAGCCGAGCGCTTTGATATGGGCGCGCGCATCCGCGAGGTGGAGCAGGGCCCGAACGATGCCATCTGGCTGCTCGAAGACGCGGATGGCGGCCGGCTGTTGAAGCTTACCCCGCTGACCGACTGAGGCCGCGCTGCGCCCGCGCTGCGCCCCTGCTGTTCAGTCCGATGCCGTTGGCGTGGTATAAATCCAAGGCATCAGAGAATGGTTCAGATAACAGGGAGAACGGGGATGAAAGCCGCCGTATTTCAGGAAGCCAACAAGCCGCTGACCATTGAGGACGTGGATATCGTCGACCCGCGAGTCGGCGAGGTGCTGGTACGCACCGTCTGCAGCGGCGTGTGTCATTCGGATCTGCATTTTGTCGATGGTCTGTGGCAGTTGCCTTCGGCCTGCGTGCTGGGTCACGAGGCCGCCGGCATCGTCGAGGCCGTGGGCGACGGCGTCACTTACGTCAAACCCGGAGATCGGGTGATCATGAGTTTTCGACCGTTCTGCGGCAAATGCTATTACTGTCTGGGCGGTCGGCCCAACCTGTGCAGCGACCCGGAGATCAACGCCGCCGCGGCGACCCGCCTGCAGTGGAAAGGCAAGCCGATTCTCCAGTTCGCCAGCGTGGGATCGTTCGCCGAGATGATGGTGACGTCCGAGAACGGCGTCGTGAAGATCCCCGACGAGATGCCCATGGCCGAGGCGTCGTTGATCGGCTGTGGGGTCATGACCGGCGTCGGCGCTGCGCTCTATACGGCCCAGGTGCCCGGCGGCGCCGAGGTAGCGGTCATCGGTTGTGGCGGCATTGGCCTGAACATCATTCAAGGGGCCCGGCTGGCAGGCGCTGGAAAGATCATCGCCATCGACATCGTGCCTTCCAAGCTCGAGCTTGCGACCAAGTTCGGCGCTACCCACACCATCAACTCCAAGGACACCGACAACTTGCCGGAAGCCATTCAGGACATAACCGGGGGTATGGGGGTGGAGTACGCGTTCGAGGCGATCGGCGTGCCGGACGCGGTTACCCAGGCGTTCGCCATTACCCGGGCCGGCGGCACCTGCGTGGTGGTCGGCATGCACCCGCTGGGCTCGCAGATCAGCGTGCCCGGCCCCGACTTTCTGCAGGAAAAGAAGCTGGTCGGGTGCATGTACGGCTCGACGCGCTTCCGCGAGCACATGCCCAAGCTGGTAGACCTGTTCCTTCAGGGCAGGCTGGATCTGACGAGCCTGGTATCCCGACGCCTGAAGCTGGAAGACGTCAACGAAGGGTTTCGCGCCATGAAAGCGGGCGAGGTCGCCCGTTCCGTGCTCGAGATTTCAAGCCTTTGAAGTGTGGGGGGAGCGTCGTGTCCGGACTGCATTTGTTCCTTGGTCGGCGGCCGCGGCTGCGCTCGCGGCTGCGCTCGCGGCTGCTGGCGCCTTTGTTAATCAGCGCCTCGCTCGCCCTGATGGCGACTTCAGGTAGCCCCGGGTTGGCGGCAGACAGCGCCTCCGAGCCGTCCCGCTGGGGGGCGGAGGACGAGATCGGCAACGCCAATCTGGTGACCGCAGATTCGGTGCTGGCCGCTGCCTCGCTCATCAAGACCGGCAAGGTGTACAGCCTGGGAATCACCATCGACAGCTCGACGCCGGCCTTCGCGCCGCGAGGCCTGTCGCTGCAGGTGGTGCAGCCCGGTCAGCAGGAGGGCGCCCGCCCGGTTGGCGAGGCAACCTACAACGACGACGTGTTCCAGGGCTGGTTCGGCATTGGCTCGCAGCTGGATGGCCTGGGTCATCTGGGCCACGACGGCGTCTACTACAACTGCAATCGCGCCGAGGACTTTGCTCAGATTGATGGCCTCACTCGGCTGGGCATCGAGAAGGTTCCGCCGATCGTCGCCCGGGGCGTCGTCCTGGATATCGCCGGCCATTACGGCGTGAAACATCTGCAGGCCGGCCAGTTTTTCACGGTGGAGGACGTGGAAGCCATTGCTCTCGAGCAGGGTACGCCTATCCGCAAAGGCGACGTGGTGCTTTTCCATACCGGCTGGACGGACGCCAAGCTGGAGGCGGACCCGGAGGCCTGGGTCAGCGGTGAACCGGGTCAGTCCGAAGAGGTGGCCCGGTACCTGGCGGAGAAAGAGGTCATCGCGGTAGGTGCCGATACCTGGGGCGTGGACGTGGTTCCTCCCCAGCACCCCGAGCGGCCTTATCAGGGGCACATCATCTACCTGAAGGAGAACGGGATTTATCTGCTGGAAACCATGAACACCGGGCCCCTGGTAGCGGATGGCGCGTTCGAGTTTCTATTCGTGCTTGGCCAGGCGAAGGTACGGGGCGCCGTGCAGATGTTCATCAATCCCATCGCCATTCGCTGAAGGCGTCGCGGGCTCAGCGTTGCAGGAGCCATGGCGCGAATGAGCCGATTGCGGCCCCTTAGATATCCGCCATTCGCGCAGAAAAGTCCCAAGAAGTCAGCCAGTTGGGCGTTATTCTTAAAGCAATCTCATCGTCTTCCCTGCTCTTCAGCCAGCGGGCCAGCTGGCTGTCTTCGCCGCCGAGGTAGCGCTCGATGAGTCGAGCCAGGGTGTCCGCGCCCTCGCCTGGCAGACAGGCTGCCTTGCCCGCGCCTCTGACCCCGCGGTAGGGAATGTCGTTGGTGGAGATGTCCACGGCGCAGGCTGGGTTGTCCTGCAGGACCTTGACCACCAGCGAGTCCCGGTGGGCTGCGCACCAGATGGCATCGTCGCGAAATTCGAACCACAGGGTGACGATCAGCGGGTTGTTCTTCGATTCGATGCCGAGCCGCAGCGGGATAACGGCGTCGCCGAGAAAGCGGGCGACGCCCTGGCGATCCCAGGCGCTGCTGTCCTTCAAGGTGAAGCCCGGTTGGTCGGCGGAGGAGTCGGCAGCCATAGCGCGCGCCTGGTGTGGTGGTGAGGGCGCTATTGTAGACGGGTAAGCCGGGTATCCGCACTGGCCTTCGAAGCGGATGCCGACGCGGGCTCCCTCTGGGGCACCATGCGTAAATCGCTCAGATCGTAGCCCTCCTGCCGGCAGAAGGCGAGCAGGCTTTCCAGTTGCGCGTCGGGGAGGGTCGGCGTCCTGGCCATGATCCAGAGGTAATCGCGCTGGTTCCGTCCGATGACCGTCGCCGAATAGTCATCCGCCACGTACATGACCCGATAGTCGGCGCGTATCGGCCAGATGAACTGCATGCCCCAGACTGCGCCGTTGCCTTCCTCGCGCACGAAGCCTTTCGCGTGCATGGCCTTCTCCGGCCCATCCGATGCGCCCTTGTTGTAGGTAAACGTGGTGTCGATGTAGCCATCCGCCAGCCGATAGCGCTCCAGGGCGTTGAATGCGCCCTTCTCGAAGGGCGTGGGGATGGTCGCGATCACGTACCAGTCACCCATGAAACGCGGTATGTCGATCGTCTTGGCGAGGGTGACCGGCGGCTGCGGGCTCATCTGGCAAGCGCCCAGGAGCAGGCCGGCGATGGCGAGAGCGGAGAAACGGTGCATGGGCTGACTGCGTTAGCGAACATGTATGAAGGTTAGCCGGCAGACCATGAAAAGGGCGTTCCGGTGGCGTGAAAACCGGGTGAAGTTTCCGCCACGTGGAACCCTGCTGCGCGGTTGGGCTCGAGATCCGTCGACCTCAGCTCATGCCTTCCAGGTACTTTTCGGCGTCAAGGGCCGCCATGCAGCCGAAACCGGCAGAGGTGATGGCCTGACGATAGACATGGTCGGACACGTCCCCAGCCGCAAAAACGCCGGGTACGCTGGTCGCCGTGGCGTTACCGTCCAGGCCGCTGTGGGTACGGATGTAGCCGCCCTGCATGTCCAGCTGTCCTTCGAACATCTGGGTGTTGGGCTGGTGGCCGATGGCGATGAACACGCCGGTCACCGCGAGATCCCGGGTATCGGTGTTCTGAGTGGCCGCCAATCGCGCGCCGGTGACGCCGCTGTCGTCTCCGAGCACTTCCTGCAGGGTGTGGTGCCATACAGGCTCAATGTTCGGCTTGGCCAGCAGGCGATCCTGGAGAATTTTCTCTGCCCTGAGCTCGTCTCGGCGGTGCACCAGGTACACCTTGCTGCACAGGTTGGACAGATACAGGGCTTCTTCCACCGCCGTGTTGCCGCCACCGATGACGGCGACTTCCTGCCCGCGGTAAAAGAAACCGTCGCAGGTGGCGCAGGCGCTGACACCGCGTCCTTTGTACGCCTCCTCGGAAGGCAGGCCCAGGTACTTGGCGGAAGCGCCCGTCGCGA
>CAMYJX010000052.1 GCA_947258825.1 uncultured Pseudomonadales bacterium | reverse complement strand
GCCTCGGTGCTCGAAAGCCCCAACTGGAAGTTGACCGCGGACGGCTATCTGGACGGCTATCATCTGCCTTATCTGCACAAAGACAGCATCGGCGGCAAGACTCTGAGTAACGGTCACGCCTACGATATCTTCGGCCCCCATGTGCGGCTGAGCATGGCGACCCGGCGCATCGAAGAGATTGACCGCGTGCCCGAAGCGGACTGGTATCTCCCCGATTACCTGAGCGTGGTGCACTTTGTTTTTCCAAACGTCTCCATATCCGGGGCCCACGGAGACACCGCCATGCTGAGCCGGCTGTTGCCCGGTCCCACCGCCGGGGAATCCACCACCATCCAGCATCAGTACTTCCGCCAGCCGCTGGACGAAGCCGGCATGCGAGCAGCGGAAGAGAAACGTCTCGCCTACGAGAAGGTGGTGCGCGAGGAAGATTACGCGACGGTCTTTGGCATCGGCGACTCGCTGGACTCACTGGGCGACGAGCCGATTCTGTATGGCCGTAACGAGCTGGGAAACCAGCATCTGCATCGAACAGTGCAGCAGATGACCGGTGCGAATAGGCCCGAGTCACCGGTTGCAGATCGACCATCGGAGCGCTGATCACGTGAGCGACTTTCCTGCCCAGGCGGAAGATCTCAGCGAGGCCTGGCTGTCGGAGGCTCTGGGCTGGCCGGTGACGGGCTTTCGCGTTCGGTCTCTGGGCGAGGGTGTCGGCGTCATTGGTCAGGTTCGCCGCATCGAGCTGAACTCCGAGCAGGGCCCCTCGTCCATCGTGGCCAAATTTGCTTCTCCGGTTGCAGAAAATCGGGCGGTCGCGGAAACCTACAATATGTACGGGCGGGAAGTTCAGTTCTACGCACAGATCGCCGCGGAGGTGCCGGTGCGATGCCCGGAGTGCTTTTTCGGGGCCTTTGACGAAGGCACGGGAAATTTCGTCCTGCTGCTGGAGGATCTCAAGGGGTATCGGGTTGGAGACCAGGTAGGCGGCTGCACGCTGGCGGAGGCGCGGCAGATTCTTTCCGCCCTGGCAGGTCTGCACGCCAGTACCTGGCAGCAGAAGCGCTTCGACCACATCATTCTGCACAACAACCCCATGCAGCGTGACGGCATGATCGCCGGGTTTCAGATGGGCTGGCCGGCGGTTCTGGACAGCTTTCGCGACCTGCTGCCCGAGGCGGCCATTCGCGCCGCGGACCGCTATGCCGACAACGTGCCGCGGCTGCTGGACGAGATGTGCCAGGCGCCCGTTTGCCTGAACCACGCCGATGTCCGTCTGGACAACGTGTTTTTTGATTCGCAAGAGATCGCGCTGGTGGACTGGCAGTCCATCTGCCGCTCGGCCCCCGAGCAGGACGTCGCTTACTTCATCAGCCAGAGCGTGCCGAAAGCCGTACGTGAGCAGCAGGACCTGGTAGCCTACTACCACTCAGAACTCACCGCCCGGGGCGTGAACTACCCGCTGGAAGACTGCCGTCGGCGCTATGAGATCGCGGCCCTTTACCTCATGAGCTATGCCGTGGTGATCGCCGGCACCCTGGATATGGGCAATGACCGCGGCGTGCGGCTAGCGCGCACGCTGCTGGATGGCTGCATGAGCGCGCTGGACGCGCTGGACACGTTCCGCCTGATTCGCTGAAATGGTGACGCGGTGCCGCCGAGCCGCCCACGGAACATTGGGAGGAGAACGATGGCGACGATGATCAGGAAAGGCTGTCCCGGCCCCAGCTATCAGGACATTGTGCGTGGTGACAAGGTCCGGGGCCCGGACGGCCAGGTACCCGAGATACTGGCGCCGATCCGGGCCGCGCATCTTACCAGCGAGGACATTGCGTTCGATCGCTACACCTCGGATGCGTTCTTTGCCCGGGAGATGGAGCACGTATGGCCGAAGGTCTGGCAGTTCGCCTGCCGCGAGGAGGTGTTGTCGGAGGCCGGGGATTTCTACGTCTACGACATTGGCCGCTACTCGGTCATCGTCGTTCGAACGGCTGCCGGTCTCAAGGCCTACCACAATTCGTGCCTGCATCGGGGCACCAAACTGAAACCTTCGGGCGCGGCCGGCTTTTCTGGCGACATGATCCAGTGTCCGTTCCACGGCTGGACCTGGAACCTGGACGGCACGCTGCGTGAGGTTCCTTGCTCGTGGGAGTTCGAGCATCTCGACTATGAGGCAAATCGCCTGCCCGAGGTGAGGGTGGAGGTGTGGAATTCTCTCGTCTTCGTCAACATGGACCTGCGGGCCATGCCCCTCGTCGACTATCTGGAGGTTCTGCCCGGGCACTTCAGCCGCTGGTGGGGGTTCGACGAGTGGTACACCAGCGTGCATGTCCAGAAGGAGTTGTCCTGCAACTGGAAGACGGCGCAGGAAGCCTTCATGGAGGCCTACCACACCCCGGTGGTGCATCCCGAGATGACCCAGGTGGTCGGCGACTGGAACATGCAGCACGACATTTTTGGTGACCACACGAGCCGGGATCTTTGCCCCATGGCGGTTTCCAGCCCGAGCATGGAGCAGGGGCTGAGCCAGCAGGCGCTTCTGGATCAGCGGCTGGCCGGCGGCCCTCAGGCGAAAGACCGCGTGGTGCTGGAGGAGGGCCAGAGCGCTCGCAGCGTCATCGCCGCGCGCACCCGGGAAAACGCCGCCGCAAAATTCGGCAAGGATTTCTCGGCGCTGTCTGATGCGGAGCTGATCGACTCGTTGAAGTACAACGTGTTTCCAAATCTGTTCGTCTACGGCGGACCGGGGCTACCGCAGATTCAGCAGGTGCGACCGCTGGGTAACGACCCCCATCGCTGCGTTCTGGATATGTTGATGCTGCAACCGATACCGCCGGAAGGGCCGCCGCCGCAGGCGGCGATCACCGTGCGTATTACCGAAGCGGATTCTTATGCGGATGTATCCGGAATCGATGCTTTCACCGGCATGGTGCTGGACCAGGATACCCAGATTCTGCGCTGGCAGCACGAGGGCATGCTCGCCAGCCGCAAGGGGGCGGAGACGCTATCCAGCAATCAGGAATCCCGCATCCGCCATTTTCACTCGACGCTGGACAGGTACCTGGAGAGCGGGGAGGCCCGGGACTGATCATTTTCGATCAGCGGGCTTCCCCTGGCGGCGCCTTACGCGCCTCCCGCAAAAAGTGCCACCCGCCTAGGTGCCCCCGCGTTACCAGGGATGGATCTCCCCGTTCCACTTGTAGAACTTGCCTGAGTCCGCCTTTGTCAGGCCGTCGATCACGCTGATGATCCCCGACGCACTCTCCTGTGCGGTAAGTTCCGCATGGGGGCCGCCCATGTCGGTCTTGACCCAGCCCGGATGCATCAACGCCACGGTGATGGGTTCGTCTTTCCAGTCCAGAGCCAGCGCCTGGCACACCTTGCTGACGCCCGCCTTGGTGGACGAGTAGATGTACATGCCGCCCATAGGCCAGGTGGATGCCGCCAGCTGGCTGGTCACCGTCATGAGCTTGCCGTCGCCGCTGGCGGCCAGATTGGGCTTGAAGGCCCGGGCGATCAGCAGCGGGCCGATGGTGTTGACGTCCAGCGTCTTGTGCCACTCCTCGATGTCCACGTCGTCGATGGACTGCTGAGCGCCACCCACGGCGCCGGCGTTGTTGATCAGAATGTCGATGGAGCCGTCGCCGATGCGTGCCCTGGCGCTGGCAATGGATTCAGGGTCGCCGACGTCCATGGTTTCGACCGTGACTTTGCCGCCTGATGCGAGCTCGTTCAGCTCGGTGGCGGCCTGCGGATTGCGTATGCAGGCAATTACCTCGTCGCCCTTCTCGACGTACTGCCTGGTCATCTCCAGGCCAATGCCCTTGTTTGCGCCGGTAATCAATACCCGTGCCATGACTCCCTCCTGTGGTTGACGATTTCGAGAATCGATCTTACCCGCAGCCGGAGACCAAGGATAGGCGCCATGGATGGATTAAGAACCCAGCAGCGGCCCCAGACCGTAGACGTCCACCGCGTTGGCTCTCAGGAACTTCGGCCAGACTTCCCTGGCCAGGGGGAGATCGTCCATCTCGGTAAAGATGCGCTCGTAGGACAAGCCCGGGAAGTAGCCGGCGAACAGCACCTTGCCGCTGCCACGCTTGTTGGCGAACTCCAGGACGTTGCGGGGATAGTGCTTGGGGGCCCAGGCCGAGGTCGAATAGTAGAGGTTTGGCCACTTGAGCAGCAGCTTGACGCACAGGTCGGTCCAGGGGTCGCCGCCGTGACGCATCACCACTTTCAGCTCCGGGAAGAACCAGGCCACCTCGTCCAGCAGCCCGGGATGCTGGCATTTGTACGGCACGCGAGGGCCCGGCACCCCGACCAGCATGTTTATGGGTATGCCCAGCTCGCAGCACTTGGCGTACAGGGGGTAGAAGCGTTTGTCGTCGATGGGCACCTGGGGGTTCAGCAGGCATGGGGCGGCGGAGGCGGCCCGGATGTTGGGGTGCAGGTTGACCGTCTCCTCGAGGGCCCTGACTGATTCCATGCCGCGGTTGGGATCGATGCCCACCTCGCCGAAGAAGCGGGTCGGATAGCGCTCGAAAAGGGCGAGGGCGCCTTCCGGTTTGCGTGGGTTGACGCTGATCTGGGCCATGGCCACGCCGAAGGTGTCCATCATGGCCACCACCGCTTCCGGATCCGACGCGGCGGACATGCGGTCGCCGGCGTCCTTGAACAGGTACTGGGCGGGGTGATGGGAAAACTCGTCCGTGCCCTGATCCCGGGTCAGCTGGCGGGCCTGTTTCATGCCCATGCCGGCGGTTCCCGTGGGGATCTCCAGCATCAGATCGATGACGCCAATATCTGCGGGTCGGGTCATGGGCCTACTCCCTTGCGATGCGCTGGTCGCCGCGCCGAATATTCACCGGAATGGCGCTCATCCGCGGCATGCCGGTACGCGGATCGTAGTCCCGTTCCACGCTGGTCAGACGGCCGGTATTCGACCCGATGGTAAACACCTTGCGATCAAATTCCGGAGCGTCCCCGAAGGAGTGGGCCATCGATACCACGCCGGGCCTTACGTCGTCGGCTTCCTCGACAACGCCTAGAATCGTCGCGTGGTCGGACGAGATCTCCACCACGTCGCCCGCGTGCAGGTCCAGCGCTTCCAGGTCATTGGGGTTCATGAATGCCGGGTTGTAGCGGTGATTTCGAACCAGCTTCGGAATGTCCCGGCCGGAGGAGTTGTACACGTCGTTCAGGCGCCGGCTGACCAGGCGGTGGGTGAAGGTCATATCGGCCGCGTAGCCACCATGGTCGGTCACGGGTTCCGAACTTACCTCGGCCAGGTCACTCATCATGAACGGATTGCCGACGTCCAGCTTCTCGGTCCAGTCGGGAGATTTCGGCAGCACGGTGATGGATGGGTCGTTCCAGATGTGCCCGTGCGGGTGCTGCTTTACTTCGTCCAGGGGAATTCGCGAGCCGCGACAGAGCAACTCGAACAGAGCGTCGGTGCTCGGCGCCGAGTGCATGTCCAGGCGCTCGCCGGCGAACGTCAGTTCCAGACCCATGCGCTGTGCCAGGCCGTAGAACACTTCCCATTCTTCCAGCAGGTCGGAGCCGCCGGGCGGGTCGACGATTTTCGGCTGGTACATGGCGTAAGGTTCGGGAAAGCCGGTGGAGGCGCCGTAGAACCAGATCCCTTCATTGGGCTGGCTGATGGCCGGAGCTTCCAGCCCCAGCTTCGGTGGCACCACGTAATCGGCCATCTTCGCCGTTGCGCTCATCTTGATGTCCAGAGACACGTTCAGCTTCAGGGCCTGCATGGCCTGGTGGGTTTTCAGCTGATCGGGCCAGGCGGTCATGGGATTGCCGCCAATGCTGAACAGTGCCTTCACCTGGCCCTCGCCGGGCAGCAGGATCTCGTCCGCCAGCGCGGCCGCCGACAAACCGCCGGCGTTGTCGGTGAGATCGCGCACCCGCAGTTGCTCACCGTAGCCCCAGGCCGGGGGCTTCGGTTCCGCCTGGGCGCGTCCGCGCCGCTCGGGCAGCAGCACGAACGGGTTGGGCATTGGCTCGCCGGCACGCAGCCAGCGGCCGCACAGGGTGTTGATCACCAGCACCAGATATTCCGTGAGCGTGCCGCGGGGCGCCATGTTGGGCCCGGTCCCGGCAGTGGTCATACCGCGGCGGGCGCCGGCGAAAGTGCGCGCTGCCGCCAGCAGCTGGTCTCGGGGTACGTCTGCCCGCCGGGCCACGTAGGCCGGGGTAAAGGGCGCCACCGCAGCCTGTAGCGCCTCGAAACCCTCGACCTCCGCCTGCATGAAGGCTTCGTCGTAGAGTTTCTCGCCGATGATGATGTTGGCAATGCCCGCCAGGATGGTGGGGTCCTCGCCGGGTTTGCACTGCAGGTGAATGAGCGCCTTCTCGGCGCATTCGGTACGCCGCGGGTCGATGACGATGAGCTTCATGCCCTGCTTGAGGGCATCGTGGAGACGTTTGCCCGGATTGTACTGGGGTATGCCTCCCCATTTGGAGACCACCGGATTGGCGCCCACGAGCATCCAGGTGTCGGAATCCGCAAACGCCTGGGGACCCGCGTGCCAGCGACCGTGCAGCGCCACCGCTACGGGCTTGCCGGGCTGATCGATGGAACCGGATACGAAACGCATGGGCGAGCCGAGAGCATCCATGAAGGCGTTTGCCATGGCACCGCCGGCCGGGTAGGGAAAGGCATAGGTCGCCGCATAGGTGGCGACGCTGCGGGGGCCGTGAGCATCGACCAGCTCGGTGAGACGACGGGCGATCTCGTCCAGCGCCCTGGCCGAAGCAATGGGTACGTGGCCTTCCGCCGACCGCTTGTGCGGCTGCAGCAGTCGCTCCGGGTTGTAATGCTGAGCAGGCAGCTGACGACCCTTGACGCAGGTGTAGCCGTGATACAGCGGGTTGTCCCGGTCGCCGATGATCTTTACCGCCCGGCCGTTCTCCACGGTGACCCTGATGCCGCAGAAGGCGTGGCAGAAGCGGCAGATGGCAAGGTGCTCTTCGGGCTCATTTGCCATGGTGTTGCGTCTCCCCTTTCGGTGATTGTCCGCCGATGATCGTCAGTTGTGGTGGCTGACGTTCCCTGGTGCCCCTCTTCGTCGAAGACAGTACGATGATCGGGGCAGGCTGACAAGCGTACGCAATGCAACCGTCTACGTGCAGGTTAGGCTAGAATGGTCCCGGTCAATCGTCTGTCCGTGGGAGGGATCCATGAGCGAGCTCGAGACATACAACCTGTTCGACGATGAAACGCGGGAATGTCCGTTCCGCTACTTCCAGACCATACGGCGGGAGCAGCCCGTCTACTTCATGGAGGAGCTGGGCGCCTACTACGTCAGCCGCTACGAAGACCTGCGTTACGTCAAGAAGCACCCGGAGATCTTCTCCAACAACATCTTCGAGTACGGCGGCCAGCGCGGGGGGGCGGAGCGCAACATCGCGGAGGAGTACCGGGCGGAGCACGGCTGGAAGCGGGTATCGACCCTGCAGCGCACGGATCCGCCGGTCCATACCAAATACCGCAAGCTCATTGATCAGGCGTTCTCGGTGCGGCGGGTCCGCGGCATGGTCGATTACGTGGAAACCATGGTCAACGATCTCGTCGATGCCTTCATCGACAAGGGCGAATGCGATTTCATGTGGGAGTTCTCGATTCCGCTGCCGTGCACGGTCATCGCGGACCAGCTTGGGGTGCCGAGGGATCGTATCTGGCAGCTCAAGGAGTGGTCCGACGCCATGTTGGCCCCGGGTGGCGGCTTCGTTGACGAAGCGGCGGCGCGGAGGTGTGGCGAGCTGGTGGTAGAGGCGCAGAAATTCTTTGCCGAGGTGATGGAAGCCCGGCGGGCAGCGCCACGCAACGACATCATCACCGACCTGGTGAACGCCAGGGTCCGTGACGAGGAGGGCGGTGCCGAGCGGCCGCTGGACATGTACGAGCTGCAGGATCTTCTGGACCAGCTGCTGACCGGCGGCAACGAGACCACCACCAATGCCATCGGCTCCGCCATGATGCTGCTGCTGCAGCGCCCCGGCCTGATGGACAAACTGCGGGATGATCAGAAGCTCATCCGCAACTTCGTGGAGGAATCCCTGCGCTTCGAGACTCCGGTTCTCCACCTGTGGCGGGTCACCACCCGGGACACCGAGCTCGGTGGCGTCAAAATCCCCAAAGGCTCCAGCGTCGCCCTGGGATACGCCTCCGCCAATCGAGACGAGGCCGTGTTCGACGAGTCCGAGACCTACGACATCGGGCGGGCCAAGCCCGGTGCCCATCTTGCCTTCGGCTCGGGGCCCCACCACTGTCCCGGCGCCGCGCTGGCACGGCAGGAAATCTACTCGGCGTTCACTATATTGTTGAATCGCCTGGAGAACATCCGCCTCAAAGACCCGGATGACCGCTTCGAGCACGTGCCATCGAGCTTCCTCCGCGGCCTGGCGCACCTCAACATCGAGTTCGACGTCCGCAATCGGGATCGCTACCTGCCGGATGCCAGCGCCTTCTAGGCTAAGTAGCTCGCCTGCCGCCGCTGTGTTCGTCACCGGGTTTCAGGTAAATGATTGAGCCCTTCCCCCTGAAGGCAATCTGCAGACCGTGTAGCGACGCCGCGGTTGTCGAATTGACCGCTGCAAGCGGGCAACTTCGGCAGCCAAGGGTACCCCGGAGGGGCGGAGCGAGGTCAGCAGATTGCCTTCAGGGGGAACGGGTACGAACACCTACCAACAACCGGTGACGAACACAGCGCCGGCAGGCGACGTCTCGGGCTGGCGTGTCAGGAGCCGCGCTTGAACGTTGGCGTCATCTGCGGTCGGTGGATGGGGAAGGTTTCCTTGTCGCGGTAGTACTCGGCGAGCTCGTCCGCCGTCCAGGGCTCGTCCTTGAAGCTGACGTAGTGTTCGGTGGGGTGGCTCCACAGTGCTGTCTTGCGGCCGTTGCAGGACAGGCACTGGCCGTTCAGGTGGGCCGCCGCGTCGCTGGCCAGCCAGACCAGCCCCTGGGCAACTTCCTCCGGCCTGCCGAACCCCATGTCGGCCGGGGCCGGGGCCGCCTGGCCTTGCTGCTCGGCCGCCGCGTTGGCGCGTTCGAATACCACCTGAGTCATGTCCGTCTCTGCCACCGGCCACATGGCGTTGGTGCGGATGTCGAACTTGGAGAACTCCAGCACCGCAGTGCGCAGCAGGCCCATCATGCCGGCTTTGGCGGCCGCGTAGTTGCCCTGACCGAAGCCGCCGGACAGACCGGAGGCGGAGATGATCTGGATGATCTGACCGCCACCCTCGCGCATGGCCAATGCGGCGTGCTTGGTGCAGGAAAACGCGCCGCGCAGGTGCACGGCGATGACGTCGTCGAACTCCTCAACCGTCATCTTCATCAGCGTTCGATCGCGCACGATGCCCGCGTTGTTCACCATGACGTCGATGCCGCCGAAAGCCTCGACGCAGCCTGCCACCAGTGATTCGCAAACGGCTTCCTCGGCCACGGATCCGGCAATGGCTACCACGCGACCGCCGCTGTCGCGGATGGTCTTCTCCACCTCGTCAAGGGCCGTCCGGTTGGTTCCGTTGATGACCACCGATGCGCCTTCGGCCGCGGTCGCAATGGCGAATGCCCGGCCGAGACCCCGGGAGGAACCGGTGATGACGATGCGTTTGCCTTCCAGTCGTGACATGGTATTTACTCTGCGTGCGACGAAATTTAAGGTGCATTCTGCCACGGAATCGGCGGCCTGCCACAAAACGGGGCGAAGAAACGGGGCGAATCAGAGCGAACGGGGGAGGGAACATGACGCATGAAACGGGCCGAGTGCCTGAGGCAGCCGAGGTTGCGGACCGGCTGGCAATTTTCGACGTGCTGGCGCAACACAGCCGGGGGGTGGACCGGGCCGACGGTGACATTCTGAAAACCGCCTACTGGCCGGATGCCACGGTCGCCTACGGCAGCTTCAACGGTAACGCCCACGAGTTCTGCGACATCCTGCCCGGGGCCATTCGAGGTTACGCGCGTACCCAGCATGCGGTCTCTAATATCGCCGTCGATCTACGCGGCGACGAGGCCCGGGTGGAGAGCTACGTCACGGCTTATCACTATCGTGAAAACGACGAGGGGTCCGATACGGAGATGACCTACATCGGTCGCTATCTGGATCGTATGGCCCGGCGCGATGGCGTCTGGAAGATCAGCCACCGGCAGGTGGTGATGACCTGGAATCAGAACGCCGACGCGACGGCAATCTGCAACGGGCCGCCCTTCGAGGGCCTTGCGGTAGCCTCCAGGCACCCGGACGACCCGCTCTACGCCCTGCTGGCCTGAGCGGAGAAGCTCGGCCCTATCTCGTTGAGCCGGCCGCCACCTCAGTCGGCGCGGGATTCCACTACCTCGACCATGATCCCGAGGCTGGGTGAGGTGTCCATATAGGCGAAGCGTATCCCCTGGTAGACGCCGGAGAAGGCGACCGGGAACCCCATATCCTGGTAGCGGGATACCTCGGCGTCGTAGTCCGCCGTGTGCACGGCAACATGGTGCAGGCCGCCGCGTCCTGCTTCGAACAGGTCGCGATAGCAGGAGGGAACCGGGTTTTTCTGCTCGATCAGTTCTACCTGCACGCTGCCGGCCTCCGCCGTGGCGACTTCTATTTCGACCTGGGTGGGCGCGCCGCGGTAAAGCGCCTGGTCGATGACGATTTCGGGCAGCACTGTGAACGGGCCTACCCCGAGAACTTCGGTCCATCGCGCCATGGCTGCTGCCAGGTCGGGTACCACGTAGCCCATCTGCGTGATCGTCTGGCCTCTGATCAGGCCGTCGGGCAGGCTGGCGTCGTTGTGCTCAGCCACCAATCATTGCCCGCTCTTCGGCGATGCAGGCCTGAAACGATGGCAGGTCCATCATCCGTTTGAGATAGGCGGACAGCCTTGGCCAGCGCTTCTCGTCCGGCTCGAAACCGCAGTGCTGCATATTCACGAAAGACGTTGTTGTCGCGATGTCGGCGATGGTCAGCCGGTCCTCTACCAGAAACGGCTTGTCGCCGATCTGCTCCTCGAGATAGGTGAAGGGGCGTGGCAGGCGGTTTTCCAGGGTGTCGTGGGCCTTGTCCATGTCCGGTTCCTGGCCCTGCATGCGGGCCACCATAACGGGGCGGAAGATGCCGAAGCCGATCGATGAGGCCAGTTCCGAGTCCGCGTATTCCTCGAACCACAGGGCTTCACCGCGAGCCAGCGGCGCTTCCGGGATGAGCCGGTGCTCGGGATGCATCTGATCGAGAAAGGCGCAGATGACCGAGGAGTCCGGCAGGTAGCGGCGGGTTCCATCGTCATCCTCGATGACCAGAACGGGTATCCGCTTCAGCGGGCTGATCTCGGTGAAGCCTTCGGGCGGATCAAAGGGGCTCACGGGTTCCAGCTCGTAGTCGATGCCTTTCTCGGCGAAGAAAACGCGGACCTTACGAACGAACGGGGACATCTGTGACCCGAGAATTCTGTACTTCATGTGCGTCGCTCTCCTTGTAATCCGGCAGGGATTATTCCCGCAGTCACCGGGCGCGTGCAAGCGCAGGGGCAGCGCGAGGGCAGCGCGAGGGCAGCGCGTGCGCAGCGCCCGAGGTCCCGTGTCGGCCCGGGTGGCTCGCCGGCTCAGCAAACGCTATCTTGTCCGCCTTTGGTCAGATTCAAGGAGCAGCAGCCGTGGCGGACTTCCCCCTTCCCAACTTTTCCACCGATCTTTCCGGGCAGGTTGCCCTGGTCACCGGAACCACTTCAGGTCTCGGTCGCCGGTTCGCCCTGGTGCTGGCAAAATCCGGCGCTGACGTTGTCGTCACCGGGCGGCGGGAGGAGAGGCTGGCGGAGCTGGCGGTTGAAATCGAGGCGCTCGGCGTCCGATGTCTGCCGCTGCGGCTCGACATGACGGATACCGAAAGCATTCTTTCGGTGGTGGAGCAGTCGGAGGCTGCGTTGGGAACCGTTTCCATTCTGGTCAACAACGCGGGCATTCCCGACGCCCAGCGCGCGCACAAGATGTCTCTGGAACTCATCGACAGCGTTTTCGACACCAACCTTCGTGGGCCCTATGTGCTCTCCTGCGAGATAGCCAGGCGACTCATCGACCAGAAGAAGCCCGGCCGCATGGTGAACATCTCATCCATCGGCGCCTTCAACTATTCCGGCCAGGGGGCCGCCCTCTATTCCATCACCAAATCGGGGGTGAACCGCATGACCGAGGCGCTGGCGGTGGAGTGGGCCCGGTTCGGCATCAACGTCAACGGCATCGCGCCGGGCGCGTTCGCTTCGGAAATGATGGACGGCATGCTGGAGCGCATGGGGGATATTTCCCAGCACTTTCCCCGCAAGCGGATTGGAGATCCGGCGCAGATGGACAGCACGCTGCTCTATCTGGTGTCCCCGTCTTCTGATTTCGTCACCGGCACCGTCATCAAGATCGACGACGGCCAGGGTCCTCGCTGAAGCGCGTCCCTCGGGGTTCTCGCGCGATCGTCTGGAACTGCTAGGTTTAGAAGGTAACCAGCTGAAGCCAGGCGGCGCGCTTGCCCACGTCCGAAATTCGTGCAGATGACGAGAAAGCCCTGCGCACGTACCGCGCGCTGGTGACCGCGGGTGGTGTCGTCATCCTGCTCTTCGGCGCCGTCCGCTGGATTGGCGATCCGAACACTCAGGATCCCTTCTGGGAACGGTGCCTGGTCAGCGCGCTTTGTTTTGCTTATGTGGCCCTGACCAAAGTGGACGGCCCCGTACGTCGTCATCCCCACCGCTCGCTGGAAATTCTCATTTACATTGTCTCTGCCGGCATCATTCACATGACGTCGGTAAATGGCTTCAGCGTGAATGGCAATTACGGGTTCCTGGTGATGTTGTTCGGCTGCAGCCTGGCGTGCCGTACCCACCTGGCTCTGGGGCTCTACCTGTTCAGTGCCTGCGCGGCTATTGGCATGCTGATGCTGCGCGCCGCACCGCCTGAGATTGACGTGCCGTATTTTCTCTGGACCCTGGTGGCCACCAGCATCCTGACCTTCGTGGTGCAGATGAACCGCATCGCCAGTGAGACCGATATGCGTTCTGCCAGGCTGCTCGCGGAAGCGGCGGTGGAGGCCCGTGGCCAGTTTCTGGCCAACATGAGCCACGAGATCCGCACGCCCATGAACGGGATCATCGGCATGGCGAGCTTGCTCGAGGACACCCGGCTGGATGCCACCCAGCAGGATTATCTGCGCACCATAAAGGTGAGCGGCAACGCGTTGCTCGCCATCGTCAACGATATTCTGGATTTCTCCAAGATCGAAGCCGGACGGGTTGAGCTTAGCCGCGAGCCCTTCAACCTGGTTCAATGCGTCGAGGATGCGTTGGAAGTGGTTTCGAGCGCAGCCCGGGAAAAGAATATCGAGCTGATCTGCGACCTCGATCCGATGCTGCCGCAGATGGCGGTGGGTGACGCGCTCAGGCTTCGTCAGGTGCTGGTGAACCTGCTGGGCAACGCCGTCAAGTTCACTCAGCGGGGTGAGGTCCACCTTGCGGTGCGGGCTGAGCCGGCGGACGACGAAAACCTTACCTTGAGCTGCACCGTAACGGATACAGGCATAGGCATCGAGGTCGAGCGCATTGATACGCTTTTTGATGCCTTCACGCAGGCGGATGCGTCAACGACCCGACGCTTCGGTGGTACTGGCCTGGGCTTGTCCATCTGCAGGCGGCTGGTTCGGCTCATGGGCGGGCACATCAGCGTAGCCAGCGTGTCCGGGGAGGGGTCGACCTTCCGGTTCGATGTGCTCCTCGGCCGCCACGGACGGCCCCCCGTTCAGCAGGACGCCAGACAGCTGTCGGACTTCAAGGTGTTGATCATGGAGCAGAACCCTCGCACCAGTGCGGCTCTGGTGCGACACCTGACGTCGTGGAACCTGCAATGTGACGTTGCCGTTGGTGACGAAGAGGCGCTGGCGCTTATGCGAGCCGGATCTTACGATCTGGTAATCGCAGGTACCTCGGTCGAAGGCTGTCGACGCCTTGCTGCAGCCATGTCCAATGGAGCAGGCGCGGCCGGCCAGGGAAGACGGCCCGGGCCCAGTCGCGGAACGGTTCCCAAACCTCGGTTGGTTCGCATCGCGCCCATGCGTGAGTCTCCAGAAGAAGAGCGGCATGGTGAGACGTTCACGACTCTTTTCCGGCCGGTGCGTCGCGGGCAACTTCAGCGGGCAGTGCTGCGCACCTTTGATGGTGGTCATCGTCCGAACCAGCATATCCTGCCAGCGGCAGATCCCGCGCGGGGAACCGGCGATCGGGCGAATGCCCTCCGGGTGCTGGTGGTCGAGGACAATCCGGTCAACCAGAAGGTAACCGAGAAGATGCTCGAACGTCTCGGCCACGAAGTTGCAGTCGCTGGAAACGGCAGGGAGGCCCTCGAGATTCTCGGCAAGGACGACTACGACCTGGTATTCATGGACCTGCAGATGCCCGAGATGGATGGGCTCGAAGCAACGCGGGAGATCAGGTCTCGCTGGCCTGGCGCGTTTCCGCGCATCGTCGCGATGACGGCCAACGCCATGCAGGGCGACCGAGAGGCGTGTCTGGAGGCTGGCATGGATGACTACGTGGCGAAGCCGGTGAGGTTGGACGACCTGCAGAAGCTGGTGGAAGCGGCGCGTGCCGTGCTGTCACACAGCGGAGGCAAAGAATACCAGCAGCGTCATGGCGTCTTCGATCTCGAAAAATGAGTGGGTCTCTGTGGCCTTGACATAAAGTACCGAGCCAGCCTTCACTTCCTGAGTTTCTTCCCCGATCTTGAGCGTCGCCTTCCCGGACAGCACGTAGTAGACCTCGTCCTCATCGTGGGGGGTCTGCATATCCGTTGCGCCCTTGTCCAGGTGGTAAATGCCGCAGGAAAGGGCTGGCGCTCGCAGAAACTCTTTGTATTCGACAGGCGCCCCGGTCAGCCTGGCCTGCAACTGCTCCACGTTGAAAACCTGCCACGGTTGTTCGCTCATAGTGATCGACGTCTCGGAATCCGCTTTTGTTGGCAGATGATCGCAGGTTAACCGTCGCCAAGTCCAACGTCATGTGAGGGTTCTTCTAAACTGAAGTTGTAGCGAAGAGGACTCTCCATTTTGCGTATGACGGCCCCCAGCCTTGCGCGACGTTTTTCCATTGCCATCGCGCTGAGCTGGTCCGTGCCAGCCGTTCTGGTCCTGCTTTTTCTTGAGGTGGCCGAGTTGCCATCCCGCTTCTCCGGGCTCGGCGACCTTGGCTGGCTGAGTTACGGCTACTGTGGGTTGGCGGTATTGGCGGCCGTCCTCGTGCTGCGCCGTGCGATGTGGTCGGTGATTGGCACAAATGCCGGGCCGGATGCCGTCAACCAGCGTTTCTATCGTCTTCGTCGCCTGGCGTTCCTCACCGTTGGGTTGGTTTTTGTGCATCTGGCGGTCGGCGCCGTTCTGGTCATGCTGGACGCCAACCTGCCCTGGGATACGGCGCCGTCCTCGCTGCTGCTTCTTCTCGGCCTGGTCGGGCTGCTGGCCCTGGTGATCATCACGCCGCTGTATTTCTATTGTCATGGGCTGTTCGGCGAGTACTTCGGCGGCGAGCTGGGCAGCAGAGCGATGATGCCGATCTCGCTGCGCATCGTGCTCGCGGGCATGGGCGTCTGTCTGGTTGCCGCCGGTTTCGGGCCGCTGTTCCACTTCGTCGAATACGGGGCCATCCCTCCGGAGCTGCTGCTCGTCTCGGTTGCCCAGGTCGGCTATGCGGCGCTGGTCGCGTTCATGGCCTATCGCAGCCAGGCGCGTAGCACGCAGTCGCTGCAAAGGCTGCTGGGTCCGGATCGCGCGAAGGATCGCTTCGACCTGCAGCAGATCAAAGCTTGCAGCCTCGATGAGATAGGCGTGTTCACGACCCTGCTGCGGGATCTGCTGCTTGCCCGGCTCGACGACGAGCAGGAACTCCACGCCAGTGAGGCCCGCACCCTGATGTTTGCTCAGGCGGCCTCCGACTATTTCTACGAGATCGATGAGGATCTCAATTTCACCTTCATCTCGGAACGTTTCGAAGAGCTGACGGGGATACCGGGCGCGCTGATCGTTGGCCAGTCTGTCCTGGAGATCACCAAGGGCTACGCGGGCAAGCAGGCCCAGCAGCATCTCGAGGACCTTCGCGCCCATCGTCCTTATCGCAACTATCGATTCTCCGTTCCCACCCGGGATGGTGGCAGTCTGCACCTGCAGATCAGCGCGCTGCCGATTTTCGACGGCGAGGGACGATTCCGGGGCTATCGGGGAGCTGGCACCAACATCACCGAATCCGTTGAAACGCAGCGGCAGCTGATCGAAAAGGAAACCCAGTTGGCCCAGGCGCAGAAAATGGAGGCGGTAGGGCAGCTTGCCGGGGGGTTGGCGCACGACTTCAACAATCTGCTCACAACGATCATGGGCAACCTCGAGCTGGTGCTCGGGCAGAAGGACGCGTCCGCAACCTCGCATCGCTACGCCAGCTCCGCCATGGACGCAGCACAGCGCAGCGCTTTGCTGGTGCAGCGCTTGCTCGCATTTTCCCGGCGTCAGCCGCTGAACCCGCAGCCTACCGAGGTAGGAACCCTGCTCACAGGGATGGAGACTCTGCTCCGGCCAACGCTGGGTGAAAATGTAGTTCTGGAGCTGGACCTTCGATGCTCGTCCGCCGTGTGCATGGTGGACCCGGTTCAGCTGGAACAGGTGCTGTTGAACCTCGCCATCAACGCGCGAGACGCCATGCCTGATGGCGGGTCGCTGCATATTGCGCTATCCAGGACCGAAGTGGCGCTGGATGAAGGGGCTTCCCTGGCTTCCGGCGAGTACATTCGAATCGAGGTAAGCGACACGGGTGCGGGCATTCCGGAGGAACAGCTGCTGCATGTTTTCGAACCGTTCTTCACGACCAAAGATCCGGGCGTCGGTTCCGGGCTGGGGCTCAGCATGGTCTACGGCTTCGTCAACCAGAGCGGCGGCCGGGTTTCTATCGCCAACAGGGAGCGGGCCGACCGATGGGGTGACGAACGCGGCGGCGCACGCGGCGGCGTCCAGGTTGAGATACTGTTGCCCGTGGCGCCTCCGGTCAGCAGCGAGCGGCCGACCGGACAGGCGTTCTCAGTCGAAGGCGGGAGGCAGCGGGTGCTGGTAGTGGAGGACGACCCTGTCCTCAGCCAGCTGCTGGTCCACAATCTCAAAGATCTCGGCTCTCAGGTGGTCGCGGTCCGGGAGGCGGAGCAGGCAACCGCGTTCCTCGACCTGCATCCGGAAGTTGACCTGGTGCTTTGCGACGTCGTCCTGCCCGGCAGGCACTCGGGGCCCGATGTCGCCCGGCATGTTTCCAGGACAGGTCATGGCGCGGGAATTCTGCTCATGTCCAGCTATACCGAAGCCGAGATTGGTGGCAAGGGCCTGCTGCAGAAGGGGGGGCAGCTGCTGCACAAGCCGTTCGATCGGCGTCAGCTGAATGAACGGGTCGCCGCCGTTCTGTCCCGAACGCTGCCCGCCGACAGCCGCGGCGTCGGCTGATCCACGCGCCTGAGGCGCGCGCTCCCTGTGATATGCTCCCCGGCTCATGACTTGGCGCAGGAGAGCATTTCCAATGAGCAGGATCCGTTTGCTGGAAGACGAGGAGCTGACCCCGGAAGCGCGAAAGCAGGTTCGGGCGGTGGAAGCCTCGGGCGCCGACGCCTCGGTGATGCGCGCGGCGGGTCACCGGCAGGAAATGTTTGACCAGTACTTCAAGTTCTACTACCCGGCACACCAGGGCGGGCGGGTCGAAGCGGATCTCAAGGAACTGGTGAGGCTAAAGATTGCGCGTCTCAACGATTGCTTCACGTGACTGAATGCTCGCTTTCCATCGGCGATGGAAAAAGGTCTGACCGAAGAGAAAATCACCGAGCTCGACGGTGAGGGTGTGGGCTTCAGCCCGCGGGAGAGGTTGGCCCTGGCGTATGCGGAAAAGCTCGCGGTGGATCACCACAACATAGACGATGCGTTTTTCGAGCTGCTGCACACCGAGTTTGACGATGCGGAAATTCTGGAGCTCGGGATGATGATCGGCCAGTACATCGGCTTCGGGCGGCTGTTGAAGGTACTGGATCTCGAGCCACGATTCTGTCCCACGGATGGCTGAGATGAACCTGCCCCAGACCCTCAGGACTCAGTGGTCTCTGCGTCCGTGGTGGATGAATCTGATATTCGGTTTCTGTCTCTACATGACCTTCATCTACATGCCCTTCGACATGTTCTGGAAACCGGTTGCCGAAGACGAGGAGATCTGGTTCGGCTTCACGCTGCACGGCTGGTGGGCGAAGGCGACGGAACCCCTGCACTGGCTCATCTACGGGGCCGGCGCCTACGGCTTCTGGAAAATGAGCCGGTGGATGTGGCCCTGGGCCGCCGTTTACTCGGCTCAGGTAACCATCGCCATGCTGGTGTTCAATCTGGTCGATCCCCAGGGCGGTGGCTGGATCGCCGGGCTCATCGCCGGGGCCATTTTCATGGTCCCCACCGTAGCCCTGTGGCAGGCAAGGGGGCGTTTTCAGCCCCCAGCTCCGGTCCAGGATCAGGGGGAGCCGGTGAATGAGTGAAAGAAGGGTGGCCATAGTGGCGCCGCTGCGCACGCCGGTGGGCCGCTTTCTCGGCGCGCTGCAGAGCCTTCCTGCAGAAACTCTGGCCGCCACGGTCATCCGAGAAGTCGTGGCGCGCAGCGGTATTGATCCGCAGCGTATTGAAGACGTGGTGTTTGCGCAGAGCTATGCCAACAGCGAGGCGCCCTGCATCGGCCGCTGGGCGGCTCTGGCGGCGGACCTGCCCATCGAGGTGCCTGGATTTCAGGTGGACCGGCGCTGCGGCGGCGGCCTGCAGGCGGTCGCCAATGCCGCGATGATGGTGCAGACCGGAGCTGCAGACGTCGTGCTGGCGGGTGGCGTCGAGAGCATGAGCAACATCGAGTATTACACCACCGCCATGCGTGGCGGCAGCCGTTCCGGCAGCGTCACCCTCCATGACCGTCTCGATCGGGGACGGGAGCGATCTCAACCCGAGGACCGGTTCGGCTCCATATCCGGCATGATCGAGACCGCCGAAAATCTCGCCAGGGAACATCAGATATCCCGCGAGGCCGCTGACGAGTACGCCGTGCGCTCTCACGAGCGGGCGCACGCAGCGGCGCAGACCGGGAAGTTCATCGACGAGATGGTTACCGTCAGAGTGCCCCAGCGTCGGGGCGAAGCCGTGGTGGTGGACCGTGACGAAGGTATTCGGGCCGATGCGAATCTCGACAGCCTCGGCAGGCTGAAGCCCCTCATGGCAGGCGGCGTGGTCACGGCTGGCAACGCCAGCCAGCAGAACGATGCCGCCGCCGCCTGCCTGCTGGTGGCCGAGGACAAGCTTGCAGAGCTTGGCCTGGAACCCATGGGCTACTTTGTCGCCTGGGCCGCTGCCGGCTGTCATCCGGCCACCATGGGCATGGGCCCGGTTCCAGCGGTGGCGCGCCTGTTTGCGCGCACGGGCATGAGCTGGGACACGCTGGATCTGGTGGAGCTGAACGAGGCGTTCGCCTGTCAGGTTCTGGCGGTTCTCGAGGGCTGGGGCTGGCGCGACTCGTCCAGGCTCAACGTAAACGGCTCGGGCATCTCTCTGGGCCATCCCATCGGGGCAACCGGGGTCCGCATCCTCGTCACGCTGCTTCACGAGCTGAAGCGGCGACAGGCTCGCTTCGGGTTGGAAACCATGGCTCTGGTGGAAGCGGCCTGATCGCTGTCGGAACGCAACGCATGAGCCCCTGGCTCGGCTTCAGTATCGGCTTCAGTATCAACTGCGGCGCTCGATCACCAGCACCTCGTAGCGGCCCGAAGGACCGACGAAGGACGATGCCGCCCAGGAGGTCAGGCTCACCACCAGGCTGCCGAAGAGCGCGGAGAAGAACCCCTGAACGACGAAGCCTTCCAGCAGCCACGCCACCATGGCGAGCATGCCGGCATTCACGACCAGCAGGAATCCGCCCAGGGTCAACAGCGTAATGGGCAGGGTCATCAGCACCACCAGCGGCCGCACCAGGGCGTTGATGATCCCAAGCCAGATGGCCGCCCAGAACAGGGCTGCGCTGCCCTGCGCTTCGACACCGGGGACGATGATCGTGGCGAGCCACAGGCCCAGCGCGGTAATGAGCACTCGAAAGAGCATGCCAATCATGGGCGCAAGTTTAACCGAACGAGCAGGAAAGGAGTCATGAGTATGAACGTCACCGAAGCGGTCAGGTCACGCAGTTCCATTCGGGGATTTCTGGACAAGGCGGTGGATGTCGACACGCTGCGTCGGCTGCTGGAGACTGCATCCCGCGCCCCCTCCGGCGGCAACGTGCAGCCGTGGCGCGTGTTTCTGCTGCAGGGGGATGCCATGGCGCGCTTTCGGACCTTCCTCGCCGCGCGCTCCGGTCGGGAGCAGCCGGCCTATGAGATTTACCCTGAGGGTTTGAAGGAACCCTATCGCAGCAGCCGCTTCAAGGTCGGGGAAGACATGTACGCGCTGCTGGGGATCCCCAGGGAAGACAAATCCGCCCGCTTCAGCTGGATCGCCCGCAACTTCGATTTCTTCGGCGCCCCCGCCGGTTTCTTCTGCTTCGTCGATCGCCAGATGGGGCCGCCTCAGTGGTCCGATCTGGGCATGTTCCTGCAGACCTTCATGCTGCTGGCTCGGGAAAGCGGGCTGGACACCTGTCCCCAGGAGGCCTGGGCCATGCGGCCGGACAGCGTGGCGGAATTCGTGGGCGCCGGGGAGGAGCTCATGCTGTTCTGCGGCATGGCCATCGGTTATCGGGACCCGGACGCAGCGGTCAATCAGCTGGTATCCGATCGCGAGCCGCTGGAGGTCTGGCTGAAGGTGCTCTAACCCTTGGGCCGAAGCCTGTTCCCGGCTCAAACCGTCAGCGGTAACCAGGCGCTCAAGGCAACGATCAGCAGCACGGTGAGGCGAATGCGCAACGGCAGATACCAAGCGGGGTAAACCTGATCCCGGCGCTCCAGACTCTCGTAGGCCAGGAAAAGGGCGAAACCGGTAACCAGCACGGTAAGGGCAGCCGTGATCGGCAGCAGCAGCGCGGTCACCGCCCACAGGCTCGGAACCATGCTGACCACCAGCCGCCGCAGGCGGATCCTGGGGTTCCTGCTGCCCATGGCCAGGCCCCACTGAATGCCGCCGAGAAATGACAGGATAACGGCCGAATAGAGCAGGGCCACCCGCAACAGCTGACCGGTGCGCTCCGGTGAGATCCATGCCAGCAGCAGCAGCACGGGCAGGGGGGTCCAACCCAGATAGCCCAGAATCTGCGCGTACCGGCGCAGCCAGGGCTCGTCCAGCGGCGGCGAGTCGTCGGAACGGTTGGCAGATGAATCGCTCATGGACATTGCGTTGTGATGGTCGGGTGGTCAGCTTACCCGGAAATTGACTGGCTGTTGCAGGCGGCCTATAAAGCCGTCCAGCCCAGAGGTCGGAGCGCGCGCGCGTGACTTTACGGGCGCCTGGGGGTTGGGGTCGGTTATGAACGGGATCAGGGAGCAGGCAGATGAGTGATCAGGATTCAGAGGTTCTGGTAGAGGACAGAGGTCACGTTCGCTGGTTGAAGCTGAATCGACCGGAGGCGATGAACGCTATCACCGGCGACATGCTCGCCCAGCTGAATGATGCGCTCAAAGCGGCAGACGACGCGCCCGATGCGCGCGTGGTGGTGCTCACCGGCGTCGGCCGCGCGTTCTGCGCAGGGCTGGATCTCAAGCAGGCCTCCCGAGGCGAGGGCATCGGTGGCGCCGGACTTGCTTCGGCCGGGGCACGTCACTACTCGACCCGCGAGATCTGCACCGTGACCCTGCAGCGCATGGATACGCCGGTGATCGCCGCCATCAACGGGGCAGCCGCCGGTTACGGCCTCGATCTGGCTCTGGGCTGCGATATGCGGCTGATGGCCGACCGGGCGGTGCTGATGCCGGGATTCGCCCGCATGGGCGTAATCCCCGAAAGCGGCGGTACCTGGTATCTGCCGAGGCTGCTTGGCTGGGCCAAGGCGTGCGAGATCTCCATGCTCGGCGATCCGCTCAACGGCGCCCAGGCGGTGGCCTATGGCCTCGCTAACAAATCGGTCCCCGGTGAGGAGCTGGAGGCGGAGGCCAGTGCCTGGGCGGACAAGATAGCGGGCAACGCGCCCTTGGCTATAACGGAAATGAAAAGGCTTTTTCGTCATGGACTTACGCAGGACTTCGAAAGTCATTCGCACCACGTTCTGATGTCGGTGCTGAATCTGTTCAAGTCTGAGGACTTTCGCGAAGGCGTGCAGTCTTTCGCAGAGAAGCGGCCGCCGTCATTCAAAGGTCGCTGACACGCTGGCCCCATCGGCGCCCTCGGAATTGTCTGCTGGTTCAGTACAATAGCCGGTCTTTTTCTCCTGCGCTCGCGGCGCGCTCAAGCGCTTGTCCGTGGCGCTTTCGATAACCTTTTATGGAGTTGAGTACTCATGGAAAACGTCTACATCGTCGAAGCTGCGCGCAGCCCCATTGGCAAGCGCGGCAAGGGCCTGGCCGGGCTGATGCCCGCCGATCTGCTGGGACAGGTGCAGAAGGCGGCCCTGGAACGGTCCGGCATCGATCCGGCGAAGATCGGCCAGGTGGTTGGCGGCTGCGTGTCTCAGGTTGGAGAGCAGTCCTTCAACATCGCGCGCATCGCCTGGCTGTCGCAGGGTCTGCCCATGGAAGTTGCCGCCACCACGGTGGATTCCCAGTGCGGGTCGAGCCAGCAGGCCACCTCCATGGGCGCAGCCATGGTCGCATCCGGCATGGAAGATCTGGTGATGTGCTGTGGCGTCGAGATGATGACCCGGGTGCCGCTGGGTTCCAACATGAAAGACGGCGTGCCCATGGGCGAGAGCTACATGTCACACTTCCAGCCCACCAGCCAGTTCCAGGGTGCGGCGATGATCGCCGAGGAGTACCAGATCACCCGCGGCGATGCCGACGCCTTCGGCCTGCGGAGCCAGCAGAACGCGGTCCGGGCCTGGGAAGAAAATCGCTTCGAGCGGGAGATCGTGCCCATCGAAGCTCCCGTACTGGACGAAGAAGGGAAGCCCACCGGCGAAACCCGCCTGATTACGCGGGACGAAGGCCCACGGCCTTCCACCCTGGAAGGCCTGCAGGGTCTGAACCCGGTGCAGGGTCAGGAAATCCACACGGCGGGTTCCAGCTCCCAGGTTTCTGACGGCGCTGCCGTGGTCATCCTTGCCAACCAGAAATCCGTTGACGAGCTGGGTCTGAAACCGCGCGCGCGCATCGTCGCGACCACCCTGGTGGGGGTCGATCCGGTGACCATGTTGAAAGGCCCCATCCCGGCCAGCCGCAAGGTCCTGGATCAGGCCGGGCTCAGCGTAGACGATGTCGACGTCTTCGAGGTCAACGAGGCGTTCGCGTCCGTGGTGCTTGCGTGGGAAAAAGAGCTGAACCCGGATCCGCAACGGGTGAACCCCAACGGCGGCGCCATTGCTTTGGGACACCCCACCGGCTCCACGGGCGCCAGGCTCATCACCACCGCGTTGCACGAGTTGGAGCGCAACAACGGCCGCTACGGACTCATCGCCATGTGCTGCGGCGGCGGATTGGGCACCGGCACCATCATCGAGCGGGTCTGAGGCCGGTCTGAGGTTGGGTTAGGGCGGCGCCGCTGGCTGGCAGATTTCGCACAGGTACAGGCGTCTGCTGCCCGCCTCCGTCCGTACGACGGAGGTACCGCACCGGTAGCAGGGCGCTCCCGTCCTGTCGAAGACGGCGAAGCGGAACTGTTTGCGCCTTGCTCCAGCCTTCTGCAGTTGCTGGACGCGCCGCGGCGGGTTGGTGACCCCGGCCGTGGCGTAGGCGCGCTGACAGATGGCCAGTGTGGCGCGCGCCAGCCTGCCCAGCGCGCCTCGGGTCAGATCTTTCGGCCGAGCGGAAGGGTGCACGGCGGCGTCGAACAGAATTTCCGACCTCAGGTAGTTGCCTACCCCGGCGAGAAAACCCTGGTCCAGATACAGGGCCGCCATCCGACGCGCTGTACAGGAGCGCGCTGCGATCTGCCGTATGCAGGGCGACTCTCAGCGTCCGGTTGGTGCTCGGCAGCTGGCCACGTTTCTGCAGGTACCAGCGGCCATAGAGCTGATTGTGGGTGTACAGGCTGAGACCGCTGTCGAAGTGAGTGAGCAGCGCCTTGCCGCGGCTTGTTACGGTCTCGACTCTGGCGCCGGTGAGCGTGTCTTCGAAGCGCTTGAGCGCCGGTTGGCCGAAGTAGACGTCTTCCAATACCTGACCGTCCAGCACACGGGCCAGGCGATCGGCAGCCCGGCGGATTTCGGGGCCCTCAGGCACAGTGATTTCTCAGCGCCATGACGCTTCCCTTCGTCGCTCGAGTGGTTCCAGCCAGCTTTCCCATATAAGCTCTCAGAAAGTTTGCCCACATAGATTTCAATGTCGCTGCGCAGCCTGAAGGAAAAATGCCAGCGAGGCTGTGAAAGGTCCGTGAACCCCTCGCTCCGGGAACGATTCCCACGTTATGCTACCCGTGTTCCAGTCAGCGATTCTGAAGTATCAACTGACGGGTTAACTGAAGAATGAACCGAAGGACGGACTAAGGAGGTAGGCATCATGGATCGACGTGAATTCCTGCAGGCCGGCGTGCTCACCGCGCTTGTGCCCGCGGCTCAGAGTCGGGCGGCGAATCACGCGCGCAACCGCGTAAGCGGATACCGTCGCCTGGGTCGGACCGGGTTCGAGATTTCGGATATTTCGTTTGGTTCCAGCCGACTGCGCAGCGGTCAGGAACGGCTGGTCGAGCACGCGCTGGATCGGGGCATCAACTATTTCGACAGTGCCGACAGCTACACCGGCGGCAGCTCGGAGCGGGTGCTCGGCAAGGCGCTGGCAGGCAAGCGGGACAACGTTTATCTGGTATCGAAGACCATGGCGGGGTCGGACGCCAGCGTCACCGAGCTGATGGGCGATCTGGAAAGCAGCCTGTCGCGACTGAACACCGACTACGTCGACGTCTATCTCAATCACGCGGTCAACGACGTGGACCGTCTCCGCAATCCCGAGTGGGGGGAGTTCATCGAGCGGGCGAAGGCCCAGGGCAAGATACGCGCAACTGGCATGTCCGGGCACGCGGGCCGGCTCATCGAGTGCCTGGACTACGCCATCGACAACGATCTGGCCGACGTCATTCTGGTGGCCTACAACTTCGGCCAGGACCCGGCCTTCTATGAGCAGTTCGCCAAATCTTTCGACTACATCGCCAGGCAGCCGGACCTGCCCCGGGTGCTGGAGAAGGCCCGTGAGAACGACGTCGGCGTCGTTGCCATGAAGACCCTCATGGGCGCGCGTCTGAATGACATGCGCGCGTATGAAGCCGATGGCGCCACTTACGCCCAGGCGGCATTTCGCTGGGTGCTGGCGAACAGAAACGTGGACGCTCTGGTCATTTCCATGACCGAAGAGGCGCTGATCGATGAGTACATCGGGGCGTCCGGTGCCAGCGCCGTGAGCGCCTCGGATGTGCAGCTGCTGCGCCAGTACGCCAGGCTCAACGGTACCAGCTATTGCCGCCACGCCTGTAATGACTGCGAGGGTGCCTGCCCCTTCGGCGTGCCCATCGCGGACGTGCTGCGCACCCGCATGTACGCCACCGACTACAGAGATCTCGCCTTTGCCCGGGCGGAGTACCAGGCCCTCGAGGTTAACGCCGCCGCCTGCCTGGGCTGCAGCGGGGCCCCCTGTCAGGACGCCTGCAGCCACGGTTTGCCCATCGCCGACATGTGCGCGCCGGCGCACCGGATTCTGAGCTGACGCCATGGCTTCAGCCGAACTCATCACGACGGATCGTGGCCAGGGTGGTGACTGGGAAGACAAGCTGCTGCGCCTGCGCGCCTGGTTTGCTGACCATCCCCGGGTGATGGTGGCGGTGTCCGGCGGTATCGACAGCACCTTTCTGTGGAAGGTGGCGACCGAAGAGCTGGGTGCAGACGCGCTGGGCGTGACGGCGATTTCGCCATCGCTCGCTTCCTGGGAGCAGGAGGCGTTGGAGCTTCTGAGCGCGGAAGTCGCTGGCAATCATCGCACGGTGGCGACAGACGAGCTGACCAACGCCGACTACGCGGCGAATCCGGCCAACCGCTGTTACTTCTGCAAGGACACGCTCTGGAGCACCCTGGACGCCATGGCCAGCCGGGAAGCCGTTCCCTACGTGCTGGACGGCTACAATCTGGATGACGTCGGCGACTATCGCCCCGGCCAGGACGCCGGAAAAGAACACCAGGTGCTGAGCCCGCTGAAGCTCAATGGTTTTCGCAAGGCGGACATTCGCGCCGCCGCCCGCTCTCTGGGGCTGAGCATCTGGGACAAGCCGGCCATGGCCTGCCTGTCCTCCCGTTTTGCCTATGGCGTCGCCATTTCCGACGCCGGGCTGCTCCGGGTGGACGCCGCGGAGCGCTGGCTGCGTGAGCGGGGCTTCGATCAGCTGCGGGTCCGGGTGCATGCCGATGATCTTGCCCGCCTGGAGCTGCCCGCCGCTGACATCGAACGCTTCCTGCCGCTGCGCGAGGCCTTCGTTGCGCATCTCAAGGCGCTGGGTTTCCTCTATGTCAGCCTCGATCTCGGCGGATTCAAAAGCGGGAGCATGAATGCCGTGCTCGCGCGATGACCGACGGGTTTGCCAATCTGGATCACGACCGGCTGGCACGCCAGGGGTTTCCCGAGGTGGTGTTCGCCGAAGGTAAGACGCCCGAGCAGGTAGCGACGATCTTTGCCACCTTCGTCGAAACCGCAGGCCACGCCCTGGCCACCCGCGCCTCGCCCGATCATGCCAACGCCGTGCTCGATGCGGTTCCCACAGCCGCCTACGATGCCGGCTCGCGTCTCCTCACCTTTGGTCAGCTCTCGCCCCCGGCGGCCGTCGTGCAACACCGGGTAGCCGTCGTCTGCGCCGGCACCAGCGACATCGGCGTGGCCGAAGAGTGCGCGGGCACGCTGGGCTGGGCGGGGATCCCGGTAGAGCGTTTCTATGACATCGGGGTTGCCCGCCTCGAGCGCCTGCTGGACGTAGAGGAGCAGCTGCGCGCTGCCTCTGTGTGCGTGGCGGTGGCCGGCATGGAGGGAGCGCTGCCCACGGTGCTTGGCGGCCGGGTATCTGCGCCGGTGGTGGCCGTGCCCACCAGCGTTGGCTACGGCGCCAGCTTTGGGGGCGTCAGCGCGCTGCTCGGCATGCTCACCAGCTGCGTCCCCGGCGTGACGGTGGTCAACATCGACAACGGCTTCGGCGCGGCGGCGGCAGCCAACCGCATGCTGCGTCTTGCCGCGGGGAGCGAAGATGCGGGTTCAGACGCCGGGGCAGGCGCCGCGGGAGTGAGCCATGCACGCCCATCTTGAGCTGTTCTGTGGGGCCAGCGGGGACATGCTGCTGGGCGCGCTGGTGGACGCCGGGGTGTCCATCGAGGCGCTGCAGCGGAGCGTCGACGCGCTGCAACTCGATGGCCTCCGGCTGCGGGCCGGTGCGGCCACCAAGCGCGGCATCGCGGCGACCAAGGTGGATGTGGAAGCTCCCGAGCAGCACGTGCACCGGCACCTGGGCGACATCGAGCAGATCATCGCGGCTAGCGCGCTGGAGGAAAGCGTCAAAGCACAGGCGACCGAGGTGTTCCGAACTCTGGCCGAGGCGGAAGCTAGAGTCCACGGCATATCGGTGAACGAGGTGCATTTCCATGAGGTGGGCGCCCTCGATGCTATTGCCGATGTGGTGGGCGTCGTGGCCGGCCTCCAGACCCTGGGGGTTGCCACCCTCAGCTGCCGCGCGCTGCCGGTGAGCCACGGCACGGTGTGGTGCGAGCACGGCATCCTGCCGGTGCCCGCCCCGGCTGTGCTGCGTCTAATGGAAGGTCTGCCGACGGAGCCGCTGGATGTCGACGGCGAGACCCTGACGCCCACCGCCGCCGCCCTGTTGCGCACCCTGGTGACGGAATGGGGCGACGCGCCGGCCATGCGCATTCAACGCCAGGGCTACGGCGCGGGCAGCAAGGAATTCCCCCGCGCCAACGTTCTGCGGCTGGTACTGGGGGCGCAGGCGTCGGAAACGCCGGTGGACGCGCTTGTGCTGCTCAGCACCAACATCGACGACATGAATCCGGAGTGGCTACCGACGGTTATGGACCGGCTGCTTGCCGCCGGCGCCCGCGACGTCTGGCTGACCCCCATCCTCATGAAGAAAGGTCGACCAGCCCATACGCTCTCGGTGCTTGCGGATACCCACCTCGGCGAAGTCCTGCGCGGCATCCTGTTCGCCCACACCACCAGCCTGGGAATCCGTCAGAGCAGCGTCGACCGATACCGCCTGCAACGGGAAGTGGAGCAGGCGGACACGGCCTGGGGCCCAGTCAGTGTGAAGGTGGCGACCCTGCCGGATGGCTCCCGCCGGGCTGCGCCCGAATTCGAGGACTGCCGTCGACTCAGCGAGGCCAGCGGGGTGCCGCTGCAGACGCTTTACGACGCGGCGGTGGCGTCCTGGCGGGATCGCTCCGCCCGCTGACTCGGGCCTTGCGGTCAGGCGGCGAACGCCAGTATGCGGTCCGTGCTGTGGCTGGTGCGCCACAGTCGTAGCGCCATGCACACCGCGACGACGGCCAGGCCCAGGGTCATGCCGGCCCAGAATCCGTAGACGCCCAGCGGCTCGATGCTGAACCTGTCAATGTCCTGCCCGAAATCAAAGCCGAAGCCGAGCGCATAGCCCATGGGCACCGCCAGCAGCCAGTAGCCCACCAGCGAGTAGACCATGGGCATGCGGGTATCCTTGTAGCCGCGCAGCGCCCCGGCCATGGTGGCCTGAGTGTCGTCGAACAGCTGGTAAACGGCGATGAACAGCAGCAGGTTGACCGCGATGGCGGCCACGGCGGGATCATTGGTGTAGATGGCCACCAGCTGCGAGCGGCCGAAGACCAGCAGCAGGCTGACCAGCACGGCGTAGCCCAGTGACAGCAGCACCG
>CAMYJX010000051.1 GCA_947258825.1 uncultured Pseudomonadales bacterium | reverse complement strand
CGAGGGCGTGATGTCCGAGGCGCCTTACGTGGCCATAAAACCGCTTCCCCGGGCCGCGTAAGGCGCCTCGGACATCACGCCTTGGAATCACTATCCCGGGTAGCCGGCGGATCTAGCGCCCCGAGCTAGGGCGCGTCGCCGGTTTTGAGAGGCAGCGACTCATCCCGAACCCACTCCGACATGGATCCGTCGTAGACGGCAACCTCTTCTTTGCCCGCCAGCAGGCAGGCGAAGGCATCCACGGTCGCCGAGATGCCGCCACCGCAGTAGGTGATGACTCTGGGGGCATCGAGTATTCCGCTGTCCTGCAGGGTTGTGGTCAGGGCCTCCGCCGGGCGGAACCGGTGGCCATCCATCAGCCGGTCGTAAAACAGGTTGAGGCTGCCGGGAATGTGCCCCCGGCGCCCGTAGTGGTGGTCTCCAGTGCCGGCGTAGACCTCTGGTGAAAGCGCGTTCACGGTGCAGGTGTCGCCATCGCTCATGGCCGCCTGCACAGCCGCCGAGTCCACGAATACCTCGGGGCGAGGTTGGGGTTCGAAGCGCGTCACGCTATAGCTTTCATCGCCGCTGTTGACGGGGTGACCGGCTTCCCGCCAGGCCTTCAGGCCGCCGTTCAGGACCATCACGCGGTCGTGACCGCAATAGCGCAGCAACCAGAACGCGCGGGTAGCCCACATGATGTGGCCGGTTGAGTAGATCACCACAGGATTCTCGTTGCCGATTCCCAGGGACCCCAGCGCCGCCGCCAGCTGGTCGGGGCTGGGCAGGGAGAACCCCAGGCCGGTGGTGGTGTCCGAGAAGGCGCTAATCAGATCCATGAACGCCGCTCCCGGCACGTGGCCGGCCTGGTATTTTTCGAGGCCGCTGTCGGCTCGGTAGCCTTGGGTTGCGGGAACCAGAAAGACAGTGGCGTCCACGACCCGCAGGTCCGGGTCATCCAGCTGGCTGGCGAGATCATCCGGTTCTATCAGAATTTGCTGTTCACGGTTTGTCATTGTCTTTCTCCCATCGTCTTGGTTGGCGTGAGCAAGCTGTGGATCTCAATTCCCGCAGCCAGCGGCGTCAAGAGCGCCCTTCAGGATCGCCCGCCAGCGCGGCGGTTCCACTTTGCTCAGCCGGATGGCATTGCAGCCGTTCAGACGAGCGAACGCGCGCAGAGCGTCGGCCAGCGCGTCGGCGCAGGCGGTCGGTTCCTCGAGGAATGGCCGCTCATCTTCTACGAACAGCGCCCGGATTTCCAACAGGCTGTCCCGCCGGTGGGCTTTGCAGTCCGCGCGGCCGATTAGGCGGTCGCGATACAGCAGAGGCAGGCAGAAGTAGCCGTAGCGGCGCTTGTCCGCGGGCAGATAGCATTCCAGCTGATAGTCGAATCCGAACAGCGTTTCGCTGCGTTTGCGCTGAATCACCGCGTTGTCGAAGGGCGAGAGCACTCTGGCCGAGGATCGAGCCGCAGGCGCTCTGGCTTCCAGGACTTCCGGCCGGGCGTAGAGCAGCATTTCCCGGCCGGCAACCGGAGCAATGGTGAAGCGTACGAGCGTTCCGCTGGCGCTCATCTCGTCCAGTTCGCGGGTGACCGCCTCGCGCAGTTCTCGGCCACGACGCAGATAGGTCATGTTGCCCACGTTGGCGAACCCGTGCGCATCCAGCGCCTGGCGAATCAGAAAGCGGGCAAACTCGCGGCGGGAAGGCACGTCCAGGTTAACGTTCGGCGGCAGGACCCGTTCCGACAGATCGTAGACCTTCTGAAACCCTTCTCGGCGGGAAACCATCAGCGTGCCTTCCATGAACAGCTGCTCCAGCGCCTGCTTGGCCGGCTTCCAGGACCACCAGCCGGATGCTTCATGGGTCTTCGGCGCGTCGAAGTCTCTGGCCTGCAGCGGACCGTCGTTCTTTATCCGGTCGAGAATTCTGCCCATGAGCCGTTGATCTCTGCTGCGGATCCAACTGTCCTCGCCGCGAGCCATCGCCCGCATTTTCGGCAGGGCGTAGCGGTAGTCGTCCATGGGCAGATAGGCGGCCGCATGGGACCAGTACTCGAATATTTTGCCTGCTTCCAGCAACTGGTCCAGGTGCGAAGGCTGGTAGTCGGGGATCCGGGTTTGCAGCACGTGATGATGGGCGCGGGCGACCACGGAAATGGTATCAATCTGCACGTAGCCCAGGCGCTGGACGGCGCGTAGCGTTGCCTCGGCGCCACGGCCGAATGGCGAACGTCCAAGCAGGCCCTGGTGGTCCAGAGCGATGCGCCGCAGCTTGCCCAGCGGCGGGGCGCTTGCCCCGGTTCCCGGCATTGGTCAGAATCATCAACAGGGAGAGATACTGTAGCATACGGCATGCAGCGGGAATTCTGGCTCGAGCGTTGGCAGAACAATGACATCGGCTGGCATCAGCCGGAGGTCAACCGTTGGCTGGCGCAATACTGGGACCAGCTGGCTGTGCCCGCAGAGGGCGCCGTATTCGTCCCCATGTGCGGAAAATCGCTGGATATGCGCTGGCTGTATGAGCAGGGGCACGATGTGGTTGGCGTCGAGCTTTCGGACGCCGCTGCTCGTGCTTACTTCGATGAGGCAGGCGAGATCTACCGCACGGAGGCACGGCAGTTTTTCGTGGCCTACGTGGGGCCGAGCGCCAGAATCTACTGCGGCGATTTCATGGACCTCAGCGCCTACGAGTTGAAGGGCGTAGGTGGCGCCTTCGATCGGGGCGCGCTGGTAGCGCTCCCGCCTAAAATGCGCAGCCGCTACGCGGATCATCTGCAGAGAATTCTGCCGGAACGCGCCCGGATTCTGCTGGTGACGCTGGAATACGACCAGTCCCTGGTTGAAGGCCCGCCGCACGCCGTGCATGCACAGGAGGTTCAGGCGCTTTTCGAAGCACGTTGCGAAGTTGCCAGGCTGGCCAGCCACGCCACGGACCAGCTGCCACCCAAGTTTGCCAGCGCCGGGGTGACACAGGCGACGGAAACCGTCTACGCCATCACCAAGCAGAAGTAGGATCGGCGGTTCCAACCGCACTTTTTTTGGCCCGCTGGGGTCAAAAAAGTCGATTTCAAGATCTTGGAATTTCCCGTTGAGGACTTATCTAGGCTCTGTGTCAAACAGCAGACAGCTATTTTTGGAGTACAGCTATGAGCATCGTGCAATGGAACCCATGGAAAGAGTTTGATGACGTCTTCGGCCGCGCGGTCCGGACCCCCAGCGAGCACCTCTCCGGTGCGGAGTGGTTGCCGGCGGTGGATATCACGGAGACTGACGCTGCCTACCATATCCAGCTGGAGATTCCCGGCGTTACGGCGGAAGAGGTCGAAGTGTCCATGAAAGAGGGCGTGCTGACGGTTTCCGGAGAGCGCAGGTTCGAAACCGAGACCGAGGGCCGCCGGCATCGTATCGAGCGCCGCTATGGGCGTTTCTCGCGCAGCTTCCGGCTACCCGAGGACGTCGACGCGAACGACATCGGCGCCCGGGCAAGGGACGGCGTGTTGAGCCTGAGCGTAGCCAAGAAGGAGAAGGCCCAGCCCCGGACCATCGAGGTGCAGACGCACTGACCCCGGGGTTTTGCCCGCCGCCGATTCTGCCGGTCAGGCCACTTTCGAGTCAGCCCGATCGTGTTAGCCTTGGACCATGACCTGGAACAAGGACAGCGTCAGAATCGTCATCTTCGAGGCCAACACGCCGGCTGGAAAAGCCTTCGACGTGGGCCTCATCATCTGCATCATCGCCAGCGTGCTGGCGGTGATGCTCGACTCAGTGCCGTGGATTCACGCCCGCTTCGGCGAGGAGTTCTACGTCGCGGAGTGGTTTTTCACCATCCTGTTCACCGTCGAGTACGGGCTGCGCCTGTGGTGCATTCAGAACACGGCCCTCTATGCGCGCAGCTTCTACGGCATCATCGACCTGCTGGGAATCATTCCCACCTACCTCAGCCTGTTCGTCGCTGGCACCCAGTATCTGCTGGTCATTCGCGTGCTTCGGGTGCTCCGGGTTTTCCGGGTGCTGCGGATGGTCCGTTACGTGGGGGAAGCGGAGTTGCTTGTCCAGGCGCTGCGTGCCAGCAGCCGGAAGATCATCGTCTTCATTTCCACGGTCGTGGCTCTGGTGATCATATTCGGGTCGCTGATGTATCTAATCGAGGGAGAAGAGCACGGGTTCACGAGCATCCCGAAGAGCATCTACTGGGCGATCATCACCCTGACGACGGTGGGATACGGGGACATCGCACCTGTGACCCCGCTCGGTCAGGGTCTGGCCAGCCTCATCATGATCATGGGGTACGGCATCATTGCGGTGCCTACCGGCATCGTCACGCTCGAGCTCAGCGAGGCCAGCCGGCGCTCTGCGAACACCCGCACCTGCCCGGCCTGCTCCGCGGAGGGACATACCAGAGAAGCCACCTACTGCTGGCGCTGTGGGGAGCACCTGTACCGGTCGGACACCCGGGCGGAGGAAATCGGCGAAGGTCTTTGACCGTTACGCTTTGGCCCGGCGGGCGTTTGAGGCACAATATCCGGCCGCATTTTTCATCCCCGGATCCAGGGCATGGGAGAGATCCGGGCAGATTCCCAAACGACGCGCAAACGATGACAAGCAACGCAAACGAAGACAGAAAGACGGAGCACCTATGAGCCTCGACAGTTTCAAGACCAGGAAAACGCTCAGCGTAGGCGATAAGTCCTACGACTACTTCAGCCTTCCAGCGGCGCAGGCGGCCGGAATTGGTGACGTCGAGAGGCTGCCGATGTCGCTGAAGGTCCTGCTGGAGAACCTTTTGCGTTTCGAGGATGGCAGCACCGTCAGGCAGGCGGATATCCGGGCTCTGGGTGGCTGGGCCAGCAGCGCGGGGATCAGTGAAGAGATCGCTTTCCGACCTGCTCGGGTGCTCATGCAGGACTTTACCGGCGTACCGGCGGTAGCGGATCTCGCCGCCATGCGCAGCGCCGTCGTCGCTGCTGACGGCGACCCCAACGTCATCAACCCGCTCTCTCCAGTAGATCTCGTCATCGACCATTCGGTCATGGTGGATAAGTTCGGGTCAGACCACGCTTTCCAAGAGAACGTCGACCTGGAGATGTCGCGCAACAACGAGCGATACCGCTTTCTGCGCTGGGGACAGACAGCGTTCGACAATTTCCGTGTCGTGCCTCCTGGCACGGGGATCTGCCATCAGGTGAACCTGGAGTATCTGGCTCAGACCGTCTGGACGAACGAGCAGGGCGGTAGCACCGTTGCATATCCGGATACGCTGGTGGGCACCGACAGCCACACAACCATGATCAACGGTCTCGGCGTGCTGGGCTGGGGCGTGGGCGGTATCGAGGCCGAGGCGGCCATGCTCGGACAGCCTGTCTCCATGCTCATCCCCGACGTGGTTGGCTTCAAGCTATCCGGCAAGCTTGGCGAGGGCATAACGGCCACCGACCTGGTGCTCACGGTCGTAGAAATGCTTCGTAAGAAGGGCGTTGTGGGCAAATTCGTCGAGTTCTACGGCGACGGCTTGAACGAGCTGCCCCTGGCCGATCGCGCCACCATCGCCAACATGGCGCCCGAGTACGGGGCCACCTGCGGTTTCTTCCCCATCGATCAGGAGACGATCAACTATCTGAGGCTGACCAGCCGCCCGACGGAAACCGTCGCGCTGGTAGAGGCCTACGCCAGAGCTCAGGGTCTGTGGCGCGAGCCGGACGCACCTGACGCCGTTTATACCGACACGCTGGTTCTGGACCTGGCTACCGTCGTTCCCAGCCTCGCGGGCCCCAAACGTCCCCAGGACCGGGTGGCCATGTCTGACATGGCCAAGGCCTTCGATGAGGCGCTGGAGCTGCAGGGTCGCGCGGACAGCAAGGGTGTTCGTGTGCCCGTGCCGGGCACGGACTACGATCTGGGGCATGGAGACGTGGTGATTGCCGCCATCACCTCCTGCACGAACACGTCGAACCCAGCCGTCATGCTCGGTGCCGGCCTGGTCGCGCGCAAGGCGCTGGAGCGAGGCCTAAGCGTCAAGCCGTGGGTGAAAACTTCCCTCGCCCCGGGCTCCAAGGTGGTGACCGATTATCTGGAGAAAGCCGGTCTGCAGGACGCTCTGGACGCCCTGGGTTTCAATCTGGTGGGTTACGGCTGCACCACCTGCATCGGCAACTCTGGTCCGCTGCCGGATCCGATATCGGCGGCGATCAATGACGGCGACCTGGTCGTTTCCTCGGTGCTCTCCGGCAACCGCAACTTCGAAGGCAGGGTGCACCAGGAGGTGCGTGCCAACTGGCTGGCCTCGCCGCCGCTGGTGGTTGCTTACGCCATCGCGGGCACCAGCCGCATTGATCTTTCCGTCGATCCCATCGGTCAGGACGACCGTGGCAACGACGTCTTTCTCCGCGACATATGGCCCAGCAATCGGGAGATCGCGGACGTGGTTGGACAGGTATCCGCCGATATGTTCGAAACCCAGTACGCGGACGTCTTCAGCGGGCCCCCGGCCTGGCAGGCCATCGACGTCAGCGACGCGAGCACCTACGGCTGGGAGGAATCCACCTACATCAAGCAACCGCCGTTTTTCTCGGTCGGTGGCGACCTCGACCAGCACATCGAGGTGCAGGGCGCGCGGATTCTCGCGCTGCTGGGGGATTCCGTCACCACGGACCACATCTCGCCCGCTGGCGCCATACAGCCGGACAGCCCGGCCGGACAGTATCTGCAGCAGCACGGTGTCGACGTGGCGGACTTCAATTCCTACGGCTCGCGGCGGGGCAATCACGAAGTCATGATGCGAGGCACCTTTGCCAATATTCGAATCCGCAACGAGCTGGTTCCCGGTGTTGAAGGTGGATACACCAGGCATATCCCCTCCGGCGATGAGCTGTCCATCTACGATGCCAGCATGCGCTACCAGGGTGAGGGCACGCCGCTGGTGGTGATTGCCGGTAAGGAGTACGGCACGGGGTCCAGCCGCGATTGGGCGGCTAAAGGCACCCGCCTGCTGGGGGTCAAGGCGGTAGTTACCGAAAGCTTCGAACGCATCCACCGCTCTAATCTCATCGGGATGGGTATCCTGCCGGTGGTGTTCAAAGACGGGGACAGCCGCAGCACTTTGGGGTTGCTGGGAGACGAGACCATCGATATCCAACTTCCGCAGGGCGTCTCGAGCATTTCACCCCGGCAGGATCTCACCATGGTCGTGCACGGGTCCGCTGGCACCCGGGAAGTTACGGTGATGAGCCGGTTGGATACGGACAACGAGATCGCCTACTTCCAGAGCGGGGGTATTCTTCAGTACGTGCTGAACAATCTGGTGCAGCGGAGCGGATGATCGCCGAGGGCACCGGCCCATCGAGATGACGAGGCCTGCGGGGGTCGTCTTCGACATGGATGGCCTGTTGCTGGATTCCGAGCGGCTGGCACGCGACCTGTTCTATGCCAGCTGCGCAGAGCTGGGCTGCGATGTCGAGCTTGGCCTCTACCATAGATGCGTTGGTGCCAGCTGGGAAGCGACCCGGCGGATCCTGACCGGCGAGCTGGGCTCCAGGACCTATGCGCTGCTCGAAGCAAGATGGACCGAACGCTATCGGGAGGTGACGCATGCGCAGCCCGTGCCTCTCAAGCCGGGCGCCAGGGCGGTTCTGGCGCGGCTCCGGGCGCTCGGGATTCCGCGGGCGCTCGCCACCTCTACGCGAAGGGACGTCGCTGAAACCAAACTGCGCCTCTCGGGCCTGCTGCCGCATTTTTCCCTGCTGGTCTGCGGTGGTGAAACCGAGCGCGGCAAACCGCATCCCGATCCTTATCTCGCTGCGGTAGCGGGCCTGATGCTGCCGCCCGAAGCATGCTGGGCCTGCGAGGATTCTGACAACGGCGTCAGGGCCGCCCACGCTGCAGGGCTGAAGGTATACCAGGTGCCGGATCTGGTTCCCCCCGGCGCGGAGGTCGTGGCGTTAGGACACACGGTCATCGAGAGCCTCGAGGCGCTCCTGCAGACCCTCGACTAGCCGGAGTTGCGGCGCTCCCCAGCGGCAGATAGCGGCCGGCTGCGGTCGCCGGCCAAAATCTGTTAACCAGTCCGCAGCCCGCTTTTCCCCTTGAGGTGTAACCTCAGCGTTCTATAATTCGCCGCCCGCAAGGGTTTCAGAAATTACTCATCCTGCCGAGGGTAAGTCGTGATTAACCGGATTGAATCCGAGCTCATCGCTCGTGAGCGCCGTAACAAGGCGCAGCAACAGGGGCCCAGCGTCCCGCGTAAAACAGCAGACAAGAAACCGCGCCCGCCCATGCGCACGGAGCGACGGGGACCTCAGAAGTAGAGGGTGCTGAGTACCCAGGTCAGGGTTACCCACATCAGCAGGGTAAGGGGTATGCCTACCCGCAGAAAATCCTTGAACCGGTACTTGGCTGCGCTCATGACCAGCAGATTGGTCTGGTACGCCATGGGCGTCGCATAGCTCATGTTTGCGCCGAACAGCACCGCCAGGACGAAGGGTTCTGCCGGCAGTCCGAGCTGGGCGGCAATGCTCACCGCGATGGGTGTTCCGATGACCGCCACCGCGTTGTTGGAAACCACGTTGGTGAGAACTGCCAGCAGCAGCATCAGAGCCGACAGCACCACGGTGGGTCCTGCACCCCGGGTGAGGTCCAGGAACAGCTGGGTCACGTAGGCGGTTGCCCCGGTAGCGATCAACGCTGTACCCAGGGCCAGGCTGGCCACCACCACGAAGAATACCGACGGGCTGATGGCGCGGATGGCCGACGGCAGGTTGAGGGTTCGGGTGGAGACCAGGACCACGGCGCCGGCCACAGCGCTCACCGCGATTGGCATGATCCCGCTTGCGGCCAGAGCGACCACCACGGCCAGCGTCAGCAGGGCAATGGGCGCTTTGCTGGTGGTGGGCAGGGTCACGCTGGCGTCAAGCACGAGAAACTCCGTGCTCTCTTTGATGGCGTCGATCTGCTCCCGGGACCCCTGTACCAGTAGCACGTCGCCCCGGCGCAGGATCACGTCGTGTATTTCTTCCCGTGGCTGCCAGATGTCCCGGCCGGCGCGATGCAGGGCGAGGACCGCCAGCTGATAGCGATCGAGAAAGCGGGCAAAGCGCAGGTTGGTGCGATCGACGCTGGATCCCTCGACCACGGCGAGCTCCGCCAGCATCTGGTTTTCCGCCCGTAACGGGTGCTCTTCGTCGACGGGCTGATCGTCGGAGTAGAGTTTTCCCTTGAGTGCTTCTTCGAAGCTCTTCAACCGCTGAGGCGTGTCGCGTATCCGCAGCCGGTCTCCGGCTTTTAGCACCACGTCGGGCAGCGGCATGATGTAATTGTCGCCGCGTCGGATGCGCGTGACCTGCATGTTTTCGCCCACCAGCGATTTCACGGCGGCCAGGTTTTTGCCGATGGCCGGAGAGGGCTCGTCAAGCTGCAGCCGGGCTTCAAAGAGGCGGGGAGAGGGGTTTTCCAGAGCTATTTGGACCTTCGGCAACAGGTGAGGGGCGATGAGCCAGAGATAGAGCATGGCGACGCCAGCGGCGATAGAGGCTGGCAGCACGAAATCAAACATACCAAATCGCGTCAGGCCCAGATCGTCTGCAACGCTGACTACCAGGAGGTTGGTAGACGTACCGATGGTCGTGGCCATGCCGCCAACGATGGTGGCGAATGCCATAGGCATCAGTATCCCTGAAGCCGACGTGCCGGTGCGGACGCAGACGCTGATCAGGATCGGGAGCAGCAGCACCACGATGGGCGTGTTGTTGACGAACGCCGACAGCACGGCGGCCACGATCAGCGTCGCCAGAAACGACAGGAATGGGGCCTTGCTCCAATGGTTGCTGAGAAACCGGCCCACCGGCTCCAGCGCCCCGGTATGCACCAGGCCCTGGCCCACGACCATTAACGCGCAAACGGCAATGAGCGCTTCATGCCCGAAGCCCGACAGCAGGTCGGTTGCCTGCAGCCCCGGGTACGGAAACAGCGCAAACCCTACGAGCAGCGCTGCCAGAAGCCCCAGGCTGGTCAGCTCCAGCGGCAGCCGTTCGCGGCTGAAGAGCGCCAGGGCGACGACGGTCAGCACCATGACGGCTACCGCGTGAGGTCCCGGTGCCCCCGTGGCCGCCGTCAGCTCATTCATGTTGGTGCTGCTTAAAAGACAAGCTCAGCCACTTCGTCGAAAACAGAGACGAAGTGTACTTGCAAACCCTTGCGAATGTGATCGGGTACTTCCTCGTAGTCCCGGCGATTGGCCTCCGGCAGGATGACCCGGCGAATCTTCTGACGTTTGGCAGCGAGCAGCTTTTCGCGGATGCCCCCTACCGGGTAGACCTTACCGGTGAGCGTCAACTCGCCGGTCATGGCCATGCGTGCCTTGGGTTGCCGGCCCGTGGCATTGGATACCAGGGCGCACGCGATGGTCACCCCAGCGCTGGGCCCGTCTTTGGGGGTTGCTCCGGCCGGCACGTGGACATGCAGAAACGCATCGTCGAAATAGCCGTCCGGCACGCCCAAGCGGCTGCCGTTCGAACGCACGTAGCTGTAAGCGATATTGGCCGATTCCTGCATGACGTCGCCCAGCTGACCGGTCAGCCTCATTCCCGATTGCTTGCGGTGCACCAGCGTCGCCTCTACCGGCAGAGTAGCCCCGCCCAGGGGTGTCCACGCAAGGCCCGTGACGATGCCGACACCCTGTTCCAGAGCCTCCGGTTCATACAGCGGTTTGCCCAGATAGTCGGCGACGTCGTCGGGCCCCACCACCACGGGTCGAACGTCGTCGCTGAGGATCTTCACCACGCCCTTGCGGACGATGCTGGCCAGCGCCTTGTCCAGACGCCGCACGCCGGCCTCCCGTGAGTAGCCCGCGATGATGCGCTTCAGCGCTGCGGGCTCGATCTTCAGGTCCCCCCGTTGCCGCAGGCCCGCTCTGGTCAGCTGCCGCGGCAGCAGGTGCTTGCGGGCGATGGCCTGCTTTTCCTTGTCCAGATACCCGGACAGGTGGATCACCTCCATGCGGTCCAGCAGCGGCCCTGGAATCGTATCCAGCTGATTTGCCGTGCAGATGAAAAGCACCTTCGACAGATCGAAGTCGAGGTCCAGATAGTGGTCGTGGAAATCGCTGTTCTGTTCCGGGTCCAGCACCTCCAGCAGGGCGGATGCGGGGTCACCCTGATAGGACGCCCCGATCTTGTCTACCTCGTCCAGCATGATGACCGGGTTTGCGACTTCGGTATCCTTCAGAGCCCGGATGAGCTTGCCGGGCATGGCCCCGATGTAGGTGCGCCTGTGCCCTTTGATTTCCGCCTCGTCACGCATGCCGCCCACCGAGAAACGAAAGAACTTGCGATTCAGGGATTCGGCCACGGCGCGTCCCAGGGAGGTCTTGCCCACCCCTGGCGGACCCACCAGGCAGATGATGGAGCCACCTACCTCACCCTTCATGATTCCCAGAGCCAGGAACTCGAGGATGCGCGCTTTCACGTCCTCCAGCCCCTCGTGATGACTGTCCAGAACCCGGGCCGCCGCTTTCAGATCCATGGCGTCTTCGCTGTAGTTTCCCCAGGGTACGCTGGTCAGCCAGTCCAGATAGTTGCGCGTCACGCCGTACTCTGGAGAGCCCAGCTCCAGCAGCGACAGTTTCTGCATCTCCTCGTCGATTTTCTGCTGGGCGTGCTCAGGTACGCTAAGGGCTTCCAGGCGCCCGCGGAATTCGTCGAGCTCGGCGGTTTTGTCGTCTTTCGACATGCCCAGCTCTTTCTGAATGAACTTCAGCTGCTGGCGGAGGAAGGCTTCGCGCTGATGGCCCTGAATCTCTTCCTCTACGTGGGCCCGAATCTCCATCTGCGCCTTGGCGATCTCGAGCTCCCGGTGCAGTAGCTCCACGACCTTTTCGAGGCGCCTCTGCAGCACCACGGTTTCCAGCACTTCCTGCAGGTCGGCCTTGCTGGCAGATGTCAGGCTGGCTGCAAAATCGGCCAGCAGAGCCGCTTCGTTCGGATTCGAGCGGGCCAGGAAGACCTTGAGCTCCTCGCCATAGAGCGGATTCAGGGGAATTAGCTCCTTGATGGTATTGATGATCGCCACGGCATAAGCCATGGAGTCTTCGGACTGGGTTTGCGGGCGCTCGGGAAAATATTCGGCGTCTATCGCCAGGGGAGGCTTGTCATGGAGCCAGCGGCTGACCTGGAAACGCTGCAGGCCCTCCAGGAGGATCTGGATCTGGCTGCCTTCCTTGTGAATCCGGTGGATGCGGCAGACCGTACCCATGTCGTACATATCCGTGGGCCCGGGAAGACCGGTCACCTCACTCTGGGTGGCGATCAACCCGACCACGTCGTGCTTGCGGGCCTGGATGGCCTTCAGGGTGGGCATCCAGGTTTCCGCGTCCATCAACAGCGGTACCGCCTGGCCGGGGAAGAACGGCCGATGAGTCTGCGGCAGGATGTAGATCTGCCCCGGCATGACCTCGCCGGGAAGAATGATCTGCCGTCCCGGGTTGTCTTCCGGGTCTAAAAGCGCGCCGTCCTGGTCTAAATCCATCGTCGTGATCCCGACAAACCTTTCATCCTATATTGGGCCGCTGGGGGAAAATGAAAGACCTGGAACCGACTTGAGTCAGCTGATTCAGGTCGGCTGATTCCTGTTCAGAGTGGCGATGATGCTTTCCAGCGCGGCGACCTGCTGCTCACGCCATGCGATTTCCTGATCGCTGGGGGTATCTCCGTCCTCCTGGCCGAGACGCTTGATCTCTTCCACCAGCGCGTCCCGCTGCTCCAGGAGCTCGTTCAGACGGCCTGCAAGTTCGGCCTTGTCGAACATGATGCGTTCGGGCTGCTCCGCGTGATCATCCGAAAGGGTCGCCACGGTTGGTTCCGGCAGCACGCGTTGCGCCGGGTCCGAACGGCGCTGATTCATGAAGCTTGGCGACACGATCTCGATGTCCCCGCCGTGCAGGTGGTCGAGCACCATGGCGTACAGCTCCGAGCGTTTGGTTACCAGACTGCTGACCTCTTCCAGGAAGCCGTAGATCCGATAGGTCACGGCGTGATCCTGCAGCGCGCGGATCTGCAGAAACGGATCGCTGAGGCCGGCCTCCTCGGCTGCCGCTTTCAGGAGATCCCGTACCTTTCTGCGCGGAACGTCGTAGCCCAGTGACACCTCAGCGGAAATCAGGGTGCCGGATCGATGCACTACTTTTGTCGGATGGGTGATCAGGAAGAGATTCGGCAGCGTCATCAGATCGCGATCTTCGGTCTGAATTTCGGTGTGCAGCAGACCGCGCTCGGTCACCCGACCAAAGTGCTCGGCGACAGAGATGAAATCTCCAGGCTGGAAGCCACCGACGGCCCTCAGCATCAGACCTGCCATGGCGTTGCTGACAAAAGTGGTGGAAGAGAGGGCAATGATGGCGGTGATTACCAGGCCAAGCAGGCTCAGCAGCTGCCCTCGTGTCTGCCCATCCAGGGGCAGCACGACAACCACAAGGATATTGCCGAGAAGGACTGCTCCGATGATGAACAGCTGCCGGAGCATGCGGGTGCTTGGCTCGTCTGGCAGCGTGCGTCTGATTGCCCAGATCAGGATGCCCAGGGTAAGGACTACTGCCAGTACCGGTAGTCCCCACCTTGCGAGCGGGGGTAGCCAGGCTGCCAGGTCCACCGACGGTTCCGGTGTCAGTGAATGGCTACGCCGGGTGCTGCCTCGTGGTCAACAAGCGCGACCTGCCGCGACAGGCCAATCAGGTCGATCAGAATGTAACCGCTTTCCCTCAGCATGGCGTCATTGGCGGGGTCTTCCCGCTCTTCTTCCTCTTGCGCAGACAGCGTTTCAAGGTCTTCCAGGCTGGCTACGGGTTCTTTGCCCTTGGCTTTACGCAGTGCGTTCTCGAGATCCAGCCGCCACTGGTCTTCTCCCTCTTTCTCCGCAACGCGAACATTCTCGTTGAGAGAAAGAAAGGTGCGATCGTTCTCTTCCCTGTTCTTCAGAGCCAACGCCCGCAGGTAGACGAAATCGGGGTCGTTCACTACCCGCTGCTCGTGCCGGGTTTTCAGATCAGGCATCAGGGGCGCAATCTGTTGAGACTTCGGGTACATGGCGGCGCGGATTTTGTCCCAGGGCATCGCGTCTTCCAGCGAGCTCTCGCCGATCCGGTCGGTGTCGAAAACTTCTGGAAACTCAATGTCCGGATGGACGCCCTCGTGCTGGGTGCTTTCGCCGGATATCCGGTAGAACTTGGCAGCGGTGACTTTCAGCTGCCCGCGATTGAGGGGAATCAGGGTCTGAACGGTGCCTTTGCCGAACGTCTGACTGCCGATGATGATGCCACGCCCATAATCCTGAATAGCACCGGCGAAGATTTCGGACGCGGACGCGGACAGACGGTTTACCAGCACCGCCATGGGCCCTTCCCATGCCACGGCCTCATCGGTGTCGGCGTAGACGCTCGCCTGCCGGTTGGCGGCTTTGACCTGCACGGTAGGCCCGGATTTGATGAACAGGCCGGTCAACGCGTCAGCCTCCTGAAGCGATCCCCCGCCGTTGTTGCGCAGATCGATGACAACCCCGTCAACGTTTTCTGCTTTCAGCTCGTTGATCAGCTTGCGGACGTCGCGGGTGGTGCTCTTGTAGTTCGGATCGCCGCGTTGAATGGCTTTGAAGTCCGCGTAGAACGTGGGAATCTCGATGACGCCGATGCGGTGCTCCCGGCCGCCCTGTTGCAGCGTGAGCAGCTTTTTCTGTGCCGCCTGCTCTTCCAGCTTGACGGTGTTTCGTGTGATGGAGATCACGCGGGTCGTTCCGTCGTCTAGGTTGTGAGGCATGATTTCCAGCCTTACCTTCGACGCTTTTGGCCCTCGAATCAGCTCGACCACGTCGTCGAGTCGCCACCCGACCACGTCGATCAGTGGGCCGCTGGCACCTTGCCCGACGCTTACGATCCTGTCTGCGGGCGCCAGGTCGCCGGACTTGTCGGCGGGGCCAGCGGGGACCAGCTCCACCACGTGGGTGTACTCGTCTTCCGTGCGAAGCACGGCGCCGATTCCTTCCAGCGACAACGACATGTTGATGTTGAAGTTCTGAGACGTTCGCGGCGAAAAGTACTGGGTGTGGGGGTCGTAGGTGGTGGCAAAGGCGTTGACGTAGAGCTGGAAGGCGTCCTCGCTCTTGGTCTGGGTCGACTGCTTCAGGCGGTTCTTATAGCGCTTGGTGAGCAGCTCGTTTATCTCATCCAGGTTTTTGCCGTTGAGTTTCATCGCCAGAGCGGCGGCCTTCAGGCGTTTGCGCCACAGATCGTCCAGCGCTTTCTCGTTGGCGGGCCAGGGCGCGTTCTCGCGATCGATTTCTATCGCCTCGTCGGTTTCGAAGTCCACCGTCTCCAGGCCCACTTCCAGCTCCAGCAGCAGAAATTCCAGGCGTTCGGTGAGGCGCTGCTGATAAAGATTGAATACTTCGAAAGCGGGCTCCAGGTTGCCGCGAATCAGTGCGTCGTCCAGCTTGAAACGGTACTTCTCAAGCTCCGCCACGTCCTGCGCCGTGAAGTACGCTCGAGAGCCGTCCAACATTTCGAGGTACTTTTCGAAGATCTGGCTGGAACGTTGGTCGTCCAGTGGCTTTTCGAGATAGTGCGTATGTCGCAGCTGCTCGACAATGGTCAGGCTGGTGCGCGGATGCACGTCTAGCGGCTCGAGCGCCATGAAGCTGGGCGCGGTTGCCGGCGCGAACGCGATGCTGTTGGCATCCAGGACCGCCGTCTGCTGCTCGCTGTCCTCGGCTCTTGCTGAGGTTGCGCACAGCGTGAACGCGATGGATGAAACGAGCAATATGTTTGACAAAATACCGCGCGTGTTCGATAAAACGCCGCTCGAGCGTCCCCTCGGCCTCTCGGGCGGAGCCCGGTGAGCCGCGCTTCTCCGTTTCGCCGTACTGCTTCTATGTGACTGCATGCCGCGCCTTCTTCGAGTAGCCCTCGCCACCGCTATTGTGTTTAGATGCCCGCTGCTTGTATTCATCGCTTTTTAGGAAGCGTCTGTAGCGGTGCCTGTGTCGAGCCGAACCAGCCTGACGATGTAGGCAAGCAAACGATGCTGACGTCGTTTACCTACGTTCGCCTGCGGGCTGCCTATCTAAAAGCTGCGCATATTAAGAGTATGTACAGCTCGGCAGGTTCCCCAGAAACCTAGCGTTCGAGACTAGCCAAATACCCTAATGGGCACTATTACCAGAATGTAACCCGGTGTTCACGTATTGAGCAACCGGTCAGGAGGAGTTGTAAATGGAAATTTCACCGCAGCGGCTTGGAGGCGTGCCGAGCTTCACCAGCCGGCATACGGCGCCGTCCCGCCGCATCCTGGCGGCAATAGCGGTTTCAGGCGGGCTGCTGCTGTCCGGTTGTGAGCCCGGCACCCAGGGGCCGGCTGAGCCGGAAACGGTGGCTGAACCGTCAGTGACAAGCGACCTTACCACCGATAAGGCCAAGGCCAGCTACAGCCTGGGCTATCAGTTCGCAGAGAACGTGCGGCGACAACTGGAAGGCAGCATCGACGACGAGTCGTTCCTGCGTGGCGTTGAGGATAGCCTCGAAGGCGTGGCAATGGCAGTCAGCAACGAGGAAGCCGAGCGCGCGCTCAGCGGCCTGATGGAGGCCCGCCAGGCAGCGGCAGATGCGGAGGCGCTAGAGAGCTTGGAAGTCGGAATCGCGTTTCTCGCGGAGAATGGGCAGCGGGAAGGGGTGGTTACCCTGGACTCCGGCCTTCAGTATGAAATCCTCGAGGAGGGAGCCGGACCTCAGCCCGGTTCCACTGATATCGTGACCACCCATTACGAAGGCAGGCTCATCGACGGGACCGTGTTCGACAGCTCGTATCAGCGGGGGGAACCCGCGAGCTTTCCGCTGAACCAGGTCATAGCAGGCTGGACCGAGGGCCTGCAGCTGATGCCCGCTGGCTCGAAGTGGCGTCTGTATGTGCCGGCCGGGCTCGCCTACGGAGAGCGGGCGGCGGGTCAGATTCCGCCCAATTCAACCCTGATATTCGATGTTGAGCTGATCAGCGTGGGCGCCGAGGAAGCGCCGGAATCCGGAGCCCCGGAGGCCGAGGGGTAATCCCTTACGGAAGATCGATGAACGACCCGGTTGCGGGTCGACTTTGGAGCGAAGCGCATGCGAGCGACGCTGATGGAAAAAGGCCGTCTCTGGGTCGCGGAAGTCCCGGACCCGGTGCCCGGTCCCGGCGAGGTGCTGGTGAAGTCCATCGCCTGCGGAATCTGCGGCTCTGATCTTCACGCGGCGCGCCACACCGAGCAGTTCGTTGCAACGAGCCGCGAGGCGGGCGGAGCTTTCAAGTTGACGACCCTGGCGCCGGTGGTCCTCGGTCATGAGTTCTGCGCCGAGGTCGTGGATTACGGGCCCGGCACGCCGCGCGATCTGGCGCCCGGAACCCTGGTCTGCTCGGTGCCAGTGCTGTTGCGCGAACAGATCGTCGGGCTCGGGTACTCTGACGAGGTTCCCGGTGGGTTCGCCGAGTATATGGTGTTGTCGGGCTCGCTGATGCGCCCGGTTCCCAGCGGCCTGCCGGCCTCCCATGCAGCTCTGACGGAGCCCATGGCGGTGGGACGTCACGCGGTTGCCAAGGTGGGCCTTGATGGCGGAGAGACCATCCTCGTCCTGGGCTGCGGTCCGGTGGGCCTGGCGGTGATCGCGGCCTTGCGGGCCGAAGGCGCGGGGCCGGTGCTCGCGGCCGACTACTCGCCGCGGCGCCGGCAGCTGGCAGAGCAGATGGGTGCGCACGTGGTCCTGGATCCCGCGCAGCGCAAACCCTTTGAAAGTCGAGACTTTCCCGGGCAGGGACAAACGGTGATCTTCGAGTGCGTCGGCATTCCCGGCATGCTGGACCAGATTTTTCTTGGCGCCCCCCAGGACGCCCGTATAGTGGTGGTGGGCGTTTGTCTCGAAATGGACCAGAGCCGGCCGCTCATCGCCATCAACAAAGAGCTTTCGGTGCAATATGTGCTCGGCTACAGCCTGGAGGAATTCTCCCAAACCCTGAACCTAATCGCTGAAGGGCGGTTAGACGTCGAGCCGCTCATTACTGGAACCGTGGGCCTCGACGGCGTGGCCGATGCTTTCGACGATCTCGCCGATCCGGAGCGTCACGCCAAGGTGCTGGTTCAGCCCTGGTTGAAGGACGACGGGAAACCGGTGCCAGGCAAGGTCGATGACGATCAATCATGAGTTCGAAGTCGAGCTCCGGATCCGGCAGGCGTTCCGCGGCCCCCCGATCGGCGAGAAAACGTAAGCTCGCGTCGGCCGGCAACCGCTCCCGGCAGCTTACAAGGACCATTCTGCTGGGCTCGGTGGTGGTCTTCCTGGCTATCGCGTGGTTGGCCGAAGAGCTGGATCTGGACACCGCGGAGCTGCGCAGCTACCTGATGACCAGCGTGCTGCTGGTCCTGGGCGTGGCGCTGCTTGCGGTCCTGGCGGCGGGTTTGATCTCCCTCATCCGACGCTTCCTGCGCTGAAGCGGCTGCCCTGCCTGAAGAGGTTGCCCGATCATGTCTCCTCAGGGCAGATCGGCGAGAAAGCGTTCCATGCGTGGCGCGTAGTAGTTGTCGTAGTCCAGTGAGAACGCCACCGTGCGTGCCCGTCCCAGGATTCGATCCCGCTCGATGAAGCCTATGACCCGCGAGTCCCTGCTGTTGTCTCTGTTGTCTCCCAGCATCAGGTAGTGGTTTTCGGGAACCTCGATGGGAGAAAAATTACCCGTGAAGCCTGAGCTGCCGTCAGAACGGAGCAGCACGTAACGCTCGCTGCCCAGAAGCTGCTCGCGGAACAGGCTGTAGCCCAGAAAGGGAATGAATGTGCTCCGTTCCTGTTCGGACTGGGGTATCAGCTCGTAAGTTGCGGGTACCCCGTTGACGACGAGCCGATTGTCGCGCAGGGCCACCTCGTCACCGGGCAGCGCCACGATGCGCTTCACCAGCAGACGATCATCCTCCGGCGAGGTGAAGGTCACGACATCTCCCCGTTCCGGTTCGTGCCAGCGGGCGAGTCGATGCAGGGTGAATGGCAGCCGAAGATCGTAGGCGAGCTTGTCGACGACGATGCGATCGCCCACCAGAATCGATGGCAGCATGGAGCCTGAGGGGACCTGATTCCAGTCCGCGACCGCGGACCGGAACAGCAGCATGACGACGATAAAGGCCAGAAAGCCGCGCCATTCGCGCCACAATTTTTTACCTCGGTTATCCATGATCACGTTTGCCGTACGGTTGGTCAGGCCCGATGGTGGTCGTCGAATGTCGCCTTCTGGGCAGGCGAAGCTTCCGTCTGATAACGACGCTTCCACTGATCGTAAGGCATTCCATAGACCCTCTCGCGCGCCGCTTCGTAGTCCACGGCAATGCCGGCATCGTCACACGCCGCCTTGTACCACTTCGAAAGGCAGTTGCGGCAGAAGCCGGCGAGATTCATGAGATCGATGTTCTGCACGTCGGTTCGTTCCTCGAGATGCGTCAGCAGGCGTCGGAATACGGCTGCCTCCATCTGGGTCTGCTGTTCCTGATCCATCGGTGGTTGTCCTCCGTTCAGATTTCAGTCTTTATACCCGGCATCTTAACCAAAGCAATTAACCAAAGCATTTAACCAGAGCATTTAACCAAAGCATGGCTCCGGCAAAACGAGACGTCGATCTGCCATGCCGGGGGCCTTCGGGATTCGGCCGCACCGAGCCCTGTAACCCATGCGAGCGCTGCCGGGCTGTGCTTCAATTCGCCTCCCTTACGGCAAACGAGGAGAAGCGCTGTGGAACTGTTGGCCAATCCGGAGATCTGGGTGGCTTTCGCTACCCTGACTCTGCGGCCGCCTGCCTCCCCACCAACGGGCCCGGGCCCGCTTCCTGGGTCTTGCGCTAGCGATGATCATGCGCATTCTGCTGCTGTTCTCGCTGGCCTGGATCATGCAGCTCACCAAAGACCTTTTTTTCATCATCGGAGAGGGAATATCCGGCAGAGATCTCATACTGCTGCTGGGGGGCGCATTTCTCATTGCCAAAGCGACGCGCGAGGTTCACAACAGCCTGGAGGGCGAAGCCAACGAGCATACCACTGGATCCGCCGTTACCATGGGCAGCGTTCTGGCTCAGATTGCCATTGTCGACGTCGTGTTTTCGCTGGATTCGGTGATTACCGCCGTCGGCATGGTCAAAGACGTAGAGGTCATGGTGGCCGCGGTGGTAACGGCGGTCGTCGTCATGATGCTCGCGGCCGGCGCTATCTCCCGGTTTGTTGAAGACCACCCTACGATAAAGATGCTTGCGCTGTCTTTCCTCATTCTGGTTGGTTTTACCCTCGTCGGCGAAGGACTGGATCTGCATACGCCGAAAGGCTACATCTATGCTGCCATGGCTTTCTCCTTCGGCGTGGAAATGCTCAACATACGCGCCAAGAAAGTGCGCGCCGATCATGTGCACCTGCGCAAAGCACAGCTTGCGGACCTCGTGGTCGGAACCGATCGGGCCGCTCGCTAGCAGGTCTTGAATCTGCGGTTCGGAACGCCCCAGGATGACCCGGAAAAAGAACTGGAAAATAGCTGGCCGCACGCATACGGGCCTGGTGCGCTCGCGAAACGAAGACGCCGTCGGCTGGCTGCAGCCGCTGGGTGTGGCGGTACTGGCCGACGGTATGGGCGGGCTGCACGCGGGTGACGTCGCCAGCGGCGAAGCCGTGCGCAGCGTGCTGCATCAGTTGGGTGAACGTCGGCTGGGCAGTGGAGGTGAAGACATCAGCGGGGCCACGCTGGTGGAGGCTGTTCGGGTGGCTAACAGGAAGGTCTGGTCGCTGCATCAGAATCGATCAGGTGCACCGATGGGCACGACCATCGTCGCCGCCGTGTTCACGGATGATGGCCGGTGCCTGGTCGCTCACGTCGGAGATTCGCGTGCATACAGGCTGCGTGACGGGACCCTGAAGCAACTCACGGTCGATCACAGTCTGGTGCAGCAGCGGGTCGATGAAGGCGGGCTGAGCCCGGAGCAGGCCCGGCGGTCGAGAGATCGCAACGTCATAACCCGGGCGCTTGGGCTGGAAGCCGATATTCCTGTGGAGCATCTGGAATTTGCACGTCGGCCCGGAGACCTGCTGCTGCTGTGCAGCGACGGTCTCTGGGAGATGTTGCCGGAAACCCTCATCGCCGCGGAGCTGATGCGCTTTGCTGAAGGCGCGCTGGATGCCTCTGCCTGCCTGGATGCGCTGCTGCAGGCGGCCAATGCCGCCGGCGGTACCGACAATATTTCCGTCGTTCTCATGCAGGCGTGATTCGCAGCGGGCTTCAGGGGTGTGGAGACCGACCCCGGACGGCAAAGCCCGGTCAAGGGGCTCATGTATAATGCGGCGCCGGCCTGATCCGTACAGATGGTCCGCACAGATGGGGCGCACAGGCGGCTTGCTGGATCCGTAACGCGTGCGTCTGTCGTGGCGGTTTCCGACGGGCTTTTGAGGACAACGGCGAAGACATCCAACTGCGAGAATTTCGATGAAGGTTAAGGACATCATGGAGCGCAAGCTCGCGGAGCGGTTCAACCTCCAGCACCTGGAGGTCGTCAACGAAAGCGGCGGGCACAACGTGGCTCCCGGGTCGGAGACCCATTTCAAGGTGGTGCTGGTGGCTGCGGAATTTCAGGGTCAGCGGTTGCTGGCGCGTCACCGGGAGGTGAATGAGGTGCTGGGCGCGGAGCTTGCCGGCGGCGTGCACGCGCTGGCTATCCACACCTACACGGAACAGGAGTGGCGGGATCGTTTCGGCGAGGCCCCCCTGTCCCCACCCTGTCTGGGCGGCAAATCTTCGGAACAGCGGGAAACCGGCGGGCGGGAGGCGGGCTGATGTCGGCGGTGACGACGTTCTATCGTTTCGTCGCGCTCAACGAGTTGGAATTGCTGCGAGATACGCTTCTCGAGCGTGCTGAAGCCCTGTCGCTCAAAGGCACCATTCTGCTGGCTGAAGAGGGCATCAACGGCACGCTGGCCGGGGAGCCGGATGCTCTGGACGCCTTTCGCCAGCTTTTGGAATCCCGGGAAGCCTTCAGGGGAATGACGTTCAAACAATCGACGGCAAGCGCAGATAATCCGGTGTTCTACCGTCTCAAAGTGCGCATCAAGCCCGAGATCGTGAGTTTTCGTCAGCCGGGGCTTGACCCGGCCCGTCGCACAGGGCAGCACGTTGACGCCGAGCGCTGGAACCAGTTGCTGGATGATCCCGACGTGCTGGTCATCGACACCCGCAACAGCTACGAAATCGATATCGGGACTTTCCCGGGAGCCGTGAACCCGCAGACTCGCTCGTTCCGGGAATTTCCAGAGTATGTCCGGCGCCACATCGACCCGGAGCGGCACTCGCAGGTCGCCATGTTCTGCACCGGAGGCATTCGCTGCGAGAAAGCCACGGCGTTCATGCTCGAGCAGGGATTCGATTCCGTCTATCAGCTCGACGGCGGTATTCTCGGTTACCTGGAGACCATAAGCCCGGAGCAGAATCGCTGGCAGGGAGAATGCTTCGTGTTCGATCAGCGGGTTTCGATAGACACCGCGCTTGCAGAAGGTGGTTACCAGCAGTGCTACGCCTGTCGTCGGCCTCTGTCAGACGAAGGCCTGGCTTCGTCCGACTACCGGGAAGGAATCAGCTGTCCCCATTGCATCCACGAGCATAGCCCGGCGCAGCTTTCGGGATTCGCTGAGCGCCGTCATCAGATCCTGCTCGCGGAAGCCCGGGGCGAACGGCACCTGGGGGCCCCTCAGGACGACGGTGTGAGCAGTGGCTGCAGATGACTCCAGACCGTTTCCAGCATGATCGGCTGAGCCTCTGCGGTGGGGTGAATGCCGTCGCTCTGCATCAGCTCCGGGGTCAACGCCACGGGCTCCAGAATAAAGGGAACCAGAGGTACCTGGGTCTGGTCGGATACGGTGCGAAACACGCTGGAAAACTCCTGTGTGTATCGGGGTCCGTAGTTGGGCGGGATCTGCATGCCGATCAGCAGCACCCGGCTGCGAGCTTCTAGGCCCAGCTCCACCATATCGAGGATGTTTTCGCGAATACGCATAATGGGATAGCCACGCAGCGCATCGTTGCCGCCGAGCTCGATGATGAGCACATCGGGGTCGTGGGTCTCGAGGCTGTCGGGCAATCGGGCCAGGCCGCCGCCAGTGGTTTCGCCGCTGATGCTGGCATTGATCACCCGCCACGAAGGGTTCATGCCCGCCACCCGTTCGGCGAGCCGGTGCACCCAACCCTGTTCGCGTTGAATACCGTAGGCGGCGCTGATACTGTCGCCAAGCACAAGAATCGTTGGCTGAGCGTACGCCGCAGCCATGGGCGACGCCCACATCATCGCGCACAGCGCGGCCAGCGCCGCCAGGCGTACCCGGGCACCCTTAGGTAATCTGAGGAAGTAAGTTGGTATGAGCCAGCGGATCATCGAAGCAAAATCTGTTGAGAAAGTAGTTCCTACGTCGGAAGGCCAGCTCGTCATACTGGACGGCGTCGATCTGGAAATCAATGCCGGAGAAAGCGTCGCTATTGTTGGCGCATCCGGCTCCGGCAAGACGACGCTGCTGGGTATTCTGGCGGGCCTGGACCTGCCCTCCGGCGGATCCGTAACCCTGGTTGGCAATGAGATTACCGACCTCGATGAGGAAGCGAGAGCGCGTATTCGCGGCGAGCAGGTGGGCTTTGTTTTTCAGACTTTTCAACTGCTTGCCAGCCTGACGGCCCTGGAGAACGTCATGCTGCCCGGCGAGCTTCATGGTGAGAAGGACGCTCAGGATGAAGCTCGACGGTTGCTGGACAAGGTTGGGCTCGGCGCGCGCATGGGCCACTATCCGCGCCAGCTGTCTGGAGGCGAGCAGCAGCGGGTTGCCATCGCGCGTGCTTTCGCTTCCCGGCCCAACGTGCTGTTCGCCGATGAGCCTACGGGCAACCTGGATACCATAACGGGACAGAAGATCATTGACCTGATATTCGAGCTGAACGATGAGTTTGCAACCACGCTGGTGCTGGTGACGCACGACGACCGACTGGCACAGCGCTGTCAGCGGGTGGTAGAGCTGGTCGCGGGGAGCGTGAAGAGATGAAATTACGGCTGATATTGCGACTGGCCTGGCGGGACTGGCGCAGCGGCGAGCTCGGGCTGCTGCTCATCGCGCTGCTGGTCGCCGTTGGTACCGTAACGTCGGTGGCCCTCCTGGTCGATCGACTGCAGCAGGCGCTGCTGTCGGAGTCATCCGATTTCCTTGCCGCCGATCGCTACATCGGCGGCAGTCGGCCGGTCCCCGACGCGTTCCGCGAAGCTGCGCGTGAGCTTGGTCTCGATACGACGGATACCATGCTGTTTGCCTCCATGATCTACGCCGGAGACCGTAACCAGCTGGTGAGCGTGAAAGCGGTATCCCCCGGTTACCCCTTGAGGGGGACGCTGATTGTCTCCGATGCCCCCTTTACCCCGGGTCAGCCCACGGACACGCTGCCGGCGTCAGGCGAGCTGTGGATGGATGCGCGCCTTTTCCCTGCCCTGGGTCTCGGCGTTGGCGATGAGGTGGAGGTCGGTCTGGCCAGACTGAAGGTGACCCGGGTGCTGGTGCGGGAGCCGGACCGCGGTGGCAGCGTTTACGATCTCGGGCCCAGGGTGCTGATAAACATGGACGATGTGCCGGCAACGGAAGTGGTTCAGCCGGGCAGTCGCATTGCCTACCGCCTGCTGCTGCGAGGCGAGGAAAGCGACCTGGAATCCCTGAAAGAGGCGCTGCCGCTGGCCCCCAACTATCGCTGGCGAGGTATTCGTGACAGCAGCCCGTCCATTGGCGCGGCTCTGGACCGTGCGGAAAGCTTCCTGCTTCTGGGGGGGCTTCTCGGGGTCCTCCTTGCCGGGGTAGCCGTCGCGCTTTCTGCGCATCGTTACGCACGTCGCCACTATGATCACGTCGCCATTCTCAAAACCCTGGGCGCGACGCCCCGGGAGATACTTCGCGCTTTCGTCCTGCTGCTCGGCGTGGTCGGTGCCGTTGCCGCCGTGCTGGGTCTGTTGGCTGGCTCCGGTGCGCACCTGGCGATCGTCGCCGTTCTGGGTTCTGTCGTCCCCATGTCGTTGCCCATGCCCACCGTCCGTCCCTTTCTGCTTGGCGCCGCCACCGGCCTGATCTGCGCGCTGGCCTTTGCGCTGCCGCCGCTGCTGCATCTTTACAAGATTTCGCCGATGCGCGTCATTCGCCGCGACCTCGGCAACGCGCCGCCGTCGCAAATTGCCAGCTATGTCGGCGCCGCGCTGGGTAGCCTCGGCATGCTGATCTGGTATAGCGGTAGCCTTGCCCTGACGCTCTGGACGCTGGTGGGCAGCGTCGCCGTGCTGCTGCTTTTCGGAGGGCTCGCCCTTCTGCTTCTGCGCGGCGGTCGGGTCATGGGCATGCAGGCGGGCAGTGGGTGGCGTCTGGCGCTGGCCGGGCTGCAGCGCAGACGCCGGGAAAACGTCGGCCAGATTCTGATCTTCGGGCTGGCCATCATGCTGTTGCTGATCCTTACGCTGCTGCGAACGGCGCTGCTCGACGAGTGGCAGAACCAGGTGCCGGAAGATGCGCCCAATCACTTTGTGATGAACATCGTGCCCGACCAGGTGGATGAGCTATCCGCCATGCTGGATGAGCAGGCCGACGGTCATGGCGGTTTCTTCCCCATGATCCGTGGGCGCATTGTTCAGGCGAATGGCTTGGACGCGCAGACCTGGGAAGGTACCCGGGCGCCGCAGGCGGTGGAAGGTCCGCGTATGGAGTCAGAACGCAATCTGACCTGGGCGGACGAGCTGCCGCCTGATAACCGCCTGGCCAGCGGCAGCTGGTGGCCCGAGGGAGAAACTCGGGCGCTGGTATCCCTGGAGCAGGACTATGCCGAAGGTCTTGGTCTCAGCGTTGGCGACAGCCTGGTTTTCGATATTGCGGGCGAGCTCGTGGACGTCGAAGTTGCGAATCTGCGCCGCCTGGACTGGGAGAGCATGCGGCCCAATTTTTTCATCATATTTTCGCCGGGCGTGCTCGAGAACTACCCCTCCACCTGGTTGACCAGCTTCTATCTGAATTCCGAGCAGAAAACGTTTCTCAACGATCTGCTGGCGCGTTTTCCCACCGTAACGGTCATCGAGGTGGACGCCATCATCGCCCAGGTGCAGCGCATCATCCGTCGGGTGACCCAGGCGGTCGAGCTGGTGCTGGGCCTGGTCGTGGCGGCGGGATGTCTGGTTCTTGTAGCCAGCATCCAGGCCAGCCGGGACACCCGCATGCATGAACATGCCCTGATCCGGACCCTGGGTGGCTCGCGACGGCTGATTGCCAGCTCACTCGCGGCAGAGTTTGCCATTCTCGGGCTGTTTGCCGGGATAGTCGCGGTGGTGGGTTCAGAGATCACCGTGGCGGTACTGCAGATGCAGGTGTTCGAGCTGGGCGCGCAGATGCACCCCGTGCTCTGGGTGGTGGGACCACTTGCGGGCGCCGTGCTGATCCTGATTGTGGGCATCCTGGGAACCCGCAGCCTGGTGTCTTCTCCGCCCATTCTCGTGCTGCGCGGGCTGAGCTGAATCCTGCTGGCGAGTCCGGTTTGCGGTTTCTCCGCGGTCAACTAATTTTAAAAGACCGTATGGGGAAACCCGGCTGGATATTCGAACTTGATGACCCGCAGAAATGGCTTGGACAGGCGAGGAGCAACGCTGAAGGCGTCTCTTCGGCCATTCGGGCGGCAGTTCCGCCTGACGTCGATGTGCGCTCATGGCCCCGCCCGGGCCTGCGCTCGCGGCTGCACCCGCGGCATGATCTGGCCAGGCATTCTCTACTGGTTGCCCCTGGCCGTCGCCGGCTACTACTGGTTTCAGGGCCCAAGCCTGCTCGCCAGCAGCGACCAGCAGCAGATCCTGCTGGTGCTGTTCACCCTGCTCGGTCTGGTCCTGGCCGGCTCTTCCGTAAGGCTGCGGGTTCGGGAAGGTGGTGAGCCCCAGCTGGCGCCCAATGGCTTTGGCGCAACCGGATTCGACCAGAAGCTGTTTGAGAACGCGCCCGGCCCTATCGTCTTATCAGATGCCCAGGACCGTATTCTCGCCGTCAACGACGCTTACAGCCGAATGACGGGCTATGCACAGAACGAAGTGGCCGGCAAGGACATCTCTTTCAACCATTCGGGCCAGCAGGACTTCCGGTTCTACGACGCTATGCGCAGCTCTCTTGACAGCAAGGGGCGCTGGACGGGCGAATTCTGGCTGCGGAACAAGACGGGTGAGGCATTTGCCGACAAGGTAACCCGGATGGTTCTCACAGGCCCGCAGGGTGAGGGGGCCGGGTTTCTGACCCTGTCCATGGACCTGGTGGGTACCGACGAATCCAGGCGTCTGCTGCTCTGGCAGGCGCACCACGATACGCTTACCAAGCTTCCCAATCGAAACCTGTTCCAGGAGCGGCTGACGCGGGTGCTGCTGCGGGCGCACGAGAAGGATTTCATCGGCGCGCTCATCAGCGTCGACCTCGATCGCTTCAAGATCGTCAACGATTCCGTCGGGCCCGCACAGGGCGATCAGATCCTAATGGAGGCCGGTTCGCGCATCGCCATCTGCGTGGAAGAGTCCGATACCGTGGCCAGGCTCGGCAGCGATCACTTTGCGGTGCTTACGACGGGGGCTTCCGACTATGGTGACGTCGAGCGGCTGGCCCGCCGCATACTCGTTGAGATTCATAAGCCGTTCTATCTCGGCGAGAAGGAACTCTTCATCACCTCCAGCATTGGCATAGCCGTCATTCCGCAGGACGGCGACGAAACCGGCCTGCTGCTCCAGAAGGCGGACGCCGCCCGCATTCAGGTAAAGGAGCAGGGTGGCAACAGCCTGGCATTCTTCGAACCAGGCATGAATGCTCGCGCCGAACGCCGCCTCGCGCTCGAATCGGCGCTGCGAAGGGCGGTCACCGGGAACCAGCTGGTTCTCTTCTATCAGCCGCTTGTAGACATCAAACGAGGCGTTGTGTCCGGCGCCGAGGCGTTGCTGCGCTGGCAGCATCCGGACCTGGGCATGGTCTCCCCCGGGGAGTTCATCCCGGTGGCCGAGGATACCGGTCTTATCGTCGACATAGGCCGCTGGGTGTTGTCGGAAAGCCAGCGTCAGCTGAAGGAGTGGCAGGGTATGGGCCTGGATCGGCTGCGGGTATCGCTGAATGTGAGTGCCGTGCAGCTGCGTCGCGACGAGGATGCTGAGGAACTGCTGGATCTGCTGGAAGCGGCCGAGGACAACGGCATCACGCTGGAACTCACCGAGAGCGCGCTCATGGAAAACAGCGAAGGCGTATCCCGGTTTCTGAAGCGAACCCGCGCTCTGGGAAGCGCGGTTGCCCTGGACGATTTCGGCACCGGCTTTTCATCTCTGGCCTATCTGCGCGGATTTGAATTCGATGTCCTGAAGATCGACAAGACCTTCATCGATGAGCTGTCCAACACCCGGGACTCTGGTCTCGTGGCCTCGATTGTCAGCATGGGGCGGATCCTCGGCATGCGCGTGGTTGCCGAAGGCGTTGAAACGGCGGATCAGGTCAAACGGCTCAAGCAGATCGGCTGTGATTACGTTCAGGGTTTCTACTTCTCAAAGCCGCTGCCAGCAGACGAGTTCCTCCGCTTCGTTACCGCCGGTGAGTTGCGCGAAGTGAGCTAGCGGGGTAAAAAAGCGCCTCGCTGACCCTAGGGAACCTCTGATGCCCGCTGCCGATCCGTCGCGTGCGGACGACCGTAAGCACCGTTACCAGGATGACAAGCTCCTCAAGCGGCTGCGCAGCCAGGTGGGGAAGGCGATTGCGGATTTCAATCTGGTTGAGGACGGTGACCGGATCATGGTCTGCCTGTCCGGGGGCAAAGACTCATACGCGCTTCTGGATATCCTGCAGAATCTGCAGCGCGCAGCGCCGGTAGGCTTCGAGCTCATCCCGGTCCACCTGGATCAGAAGCAGCCCGGCTACCCGCCGCAGGTGCTGCCCGATTACCTGGAAGGGCTGGGGCTTCCTTACCATATTCTGCAGGAGGACACCTTCAGCCGGGCTCAGGCCCTGACGCCGGAAGGCAAAACCACCTGCGCGGTCTGTTCCAGGTTCAGGCGGGGCATTCTCTATGCCTGCGCCCGGCGTATCGGGGCGACCAAGATCGCCCTGGGTCATCACCTGGACGACGTCGTTGAGACGCTGTTTCTCAACATGTTCTTCGGCGGCAGGCTGAAAGCCATGCCGCCCAAACTGAAGAGCGATGATGGTCGGAACATCGTGATACGGCCGTTGTTCTACTGTCGGGAGCAGGATCTGGCACGCTGGGCGACGCACCGTCGATTCCCCATCATTCCCTGCAACCTTTGTGGTAGCCAGGAAAATCTGCAGCGTCAGGTGATCAAGGAAATGCTGCAGCGATGGGATCGGGAAAGCCCGGGCCGCGTTCGCAATATCGCCCGCAGCCTCTCCCGCGTGGTGCCGTCTCATCTTTCCGACGTGGAGCTGTTCGATTTCGCCGGGCTCAACAGGGACGAGGGGCTGCTTGCGCTGCTGGAACTCAGCCCTCGCTGAAATCGCTGGACCTCAGGCGTACCTCGTCGGTGGCCAGCGCATCGGCAGATTCCAGCACCTCCGTAAGCGCGACCTCAAAGCTCTGCACCAGGCCCAGCACGTTCTGATCGGCGGGGTCCGCCAGTGCCAGCTCGAGGGTTTTCGACGCTTCTCTGAGGCGCTGAGCGCCGAAGCTTCCGGCCACCCCGTGCAGATTGTGGGCCAGGCGTTCGGCTTCTTCCCGTTCGTCTTTGGTCACCAGACGGCGCATGCGAGCGCCAGCATCTCCATAGTAGCGACCGAAATCGCCCATCAGCTTGATCATGAGACGCACGTTGCCATTGTGCCCCTTGATGGCCTCGGCGATGTCGATACCCGGCAGCCGCCTGAGGGTCAGATATTCCAGCGTCTGTTGCAGCGCCTCGTCGCTGGGTTCTTTGTCGCTCACCTCAGGTTCAGGGGTCGGCTGATCCTCGCTGGCGCTCTGCGCGGCCAGGCGATCGCTGGCGCGACGCCGCAGGGTCGTGGCATCGGTTTCAGGCAGCAGCCGGGCCAGCTCGCCGAGCAGCTCTTCGAAATCAATGGGTTTGGTAACGTAGGCGTCGCAACCCGCTTCCAGGGCGCCGCTGCGCCGCGTCGACAGAGCGTCCGCTGAAACGGCGATGATGGGCAGGTCCAGGTCCTGCCCGCGAAGAATGCGGGTAGCTTCCAGACCGTCGAGTTCCGGCATGTGGATGTCCATCAGGATGGCGTCGTAGTCGTCGGCGGTAGCGGCGTCAACGGCCGCTCTGCCCGTCTCCGCGATCTGAACCTGGGCGCCGGAACGTTGCAGGAATTCCAGAGCGAGCTGCTGGTTGATGGGGTTGTCTTCAGCCACCAGTATCCGGCGACCCTGCAGAATGGAAGCGTCTCGGTCTCTTGTCCCGGATGGTTGCGGCATCGCGGTCCCGGCTTCGGGCAGTTCGAACCGGGCCGTGAAGCGGAAAGTGCTGCCTCGGCCGAGCTCGGACTCCACCCCGATTTCCCCGCCCATGACCTCCACCAGCCGACGGCAGATGGCGAGGCCGAGTCCGGTACCCCCGAAGCGCCGGGTGGTGGACGACTCTGCCTGCTCGAAAGACTCGAACAGGTGGGCCTGCTGATCCTCGCTGATGCCGATTCCGGTATCCGTTACCGTGACTTGCAGCGT
>CAMYJX010000050.1:35743-37759 GCA_947258825.1 uncultured Pseudomonadales bacterium | reverse complement strand
CCGGCATGCCAGGCGCACCGATCAAACGGAACAAACTGGGTAGCCCGACCTCGACGGTCGATAAACAGATGTGCCGACACCCTCAGGTCGCGAAGATCGTCGTAACTCTGGTGGCTGTCGCAGTCCAGCTCATTGACGAACAGGCGGAGCACGTCGCCGGACCCGAAACGGCCTGGCGGCAGAGAAATGCAGTGAATAACCACCAGCTCGATATCCAGCGTTTCCTTACGCGGGTCGCAATTGGCGGACGGCATGCGTCGAACGCGGGACAGCCAGTGGTCGTCTTTGACGTGCAAGGCGCTGCTCAAACCGATTGAGATGACTATTCAGATAACTATTTAAATGACGGGGGACTCGCTTGAGCAGCATGCTCGCACGATTGCGGTATGCTCTCAACGCGAAGTGGCGTATCGACGGACAGACCCCTGAACGAGATGAACGAGATGAACCAGACTCCTCCCCCGGCCCAGGCCGTTGCCGAGAACGTACGCGCCGCCCTGGCAGAGGACGTTGGCAGCGGGGACATCTCAGCGGAGCTCATCGACGCCGGCCAGCAGGCCGATGCCCGGGTCATAACCCGAGCCGAGGGCGTATTCTGCGGACGGCCCTGGGTCGAAGAAACCTGTCGCCAGTTGGGCGGAAGAATCCGCCTGACCTTTGCGGTCGAAGACGGCGACCGGGTGGAGCCGGGGCAGGTGCTCTTCACCCTTGCCGGTCCGGCACGGGACCTCCTCACCGCCGAGCGGACCCTGCTCAACTTCGTGCAGCTGCTGTCCGGTACCGCCACCCTGACCCGCCGCTATGTGGATCTCATCGCCGGATCCGGCGCGTCCCTCCTGGATACCCGAAAAACCGTCCCGGGGCTGCGTCTGGCTCAGAAGTACGCGGTGCGCTGCGGCGGCGGGCAGAATCATCGATTGGGTCTGTACGACGCCTTCCTGATCAAAGAAAACCATATTGCCGCCGCGGGGGGCATTGCGGCCGCCGTGCGAAAGGCGAAAGCGCTGCATCCCGATCACCCGGTGGAGGTGGAAGTCGAAAATCTCGATCAGCTCGCCGAGGCAATGGAGGCGGCCGCCGAGATCGCGCTGATCGACAATTTCAGTCTGGAGGACACGCGCCAGGCCGTCTCTGTATCCCGGGGGAAAATCAAGCTGGAGGCTTCCGGCGGCATCGACGAGCAAACGCTGGCGGATATCGCCCGGACCGGCGTGGACTATATTTCCAGCGGAACCCTGACCAAGGAGGTCAGCCCCCTGGACCTGTCCATGCGCTTTCAGGATTGACGCTCGATGGCCAGAAGATCGGGATGATCCAGGCACCGCTCGACGCTCCGGCCCAGCCACACTAGCACGCGGGTTTGATTGTAAGTATTTCCAGACAAACGCTTACATTCCAGGCATTGCTTACGCGCCATACCTGGCGTTATAAATCTTGACATGATTCCGGGGATGGGTCTGTTTTACATGCTGACAGCGTGAAACCGCTTTACAAATAAAACAAGCAAGTTGATACTTTGCGGGCGCGCCCGGGGATGGGGCAATAAGATGTGCCAAAGGACTTGGTGGGAAGGCATCTAGGCAACTAAGGACCAAGACATGATCAAGCAGACCTTGCCTTTTTCTGCAGTGGCCGTACTTTTACTGCTGGCTGCTCCAGCGGCTTTTGCGAGCTCCCTGAACTACGGACAGTGGAATAAAGTCGAGACAGGCCACTACAGCTTTGCAAAGGCCCACGGCTTTTGGGAAGGGCATTTCCAGGACTCTTGGAAGTTCCACCTAGCGGAGGAATCGAAAGTTTCCATCGGGGTTAAAGATTTCGAATGGGCCCTTGGTCACTTCAAGATATTTAACAATAATAACCTGGAGGTCAGCTTCAAGGGCCAGGTTTCGTCCGAAGGCAAGTGGCTCCATGCTCTGATCGATCCGGGTTACCACAGGTTTATTGTGCAGGGTGACGTAGGTATCCTTTATCTCTCCTATATTCATGAAGACAAACCGGGCGACATTCCACAGT
>CAMYJX010000050.1:0-35726 GCA_947258825.1 uncultured Pseudomonadales bacterium | reverse complement strand
AGCGCGCTGGCTGGCCTGCTGGTCATTCGCCGTCGCCAGCAGCCACGTGTAACAGCAGCTTAGACGCCTGCCCTCCGCGAGGAGGGCGGTCCGCGCTGATATCCCACGGCAAAAGGCTGCTCAATCCTTGGGCAGCCCCGCTACATACCAGGCTTCTTGACCCACGCTATTCGTCAAGGTCAGCGTTCCGTATCCAACCGAGGCACTCCAGCATGATCATCTCGTGCCACCTGCCGCGCTGAAGAGAGGAACCCCCCCGGCAAACACCACAGAGCCTTCTTCTCCGATCACTACATCAGGGAGCACCACTGCAGAAGGATGCACGGCGGTACTCCAATGCAAGTCCGGCCTGTTCGAGATCTTCTGCCTTTATTGGAACCAATCGCAACAATCCCATCTGGCGTTCTGCTTTCGTCAATTTCAGATATGGCGCCCTTAACAGGAATACCCGGAAAGGATCTTTCAATCATCGGCGGGTCGTCCGATTAGAAGCCTTCTATCTCACATCCAGCGGCAAGGACTGTAGCCGCCACAAAAGCCGCGCGGGCTCCACCACCAACCATGACGACCGCACCGCCTGACGTGTCATTGATCATGGGATGCTCCTCTTCGGTAGATGGCGTTACAGCGAGCCTGAGTGTCGGGCATCAACACACGCCGGTAGATGAGCACGCGAGGCAAAAAATTCTCTACATCCATCTCACATCGGCGGATTCACTCAAAATGCTAAGTTCAACGTCTGTTGAAAACGCGGAATGAGCGATGAAGATTTCAGCCGGTATCTTGTCGATGATGATAGCCTTCTTCGCTTGCTACTCTGCCGAAGCAGCAGAAATTCGTTGGGAAGGGCCGACCCAAAACTGCGATGGCACGGACGTGGTCGGCGAGCTTCGTTATCGGGTTCACTACGGTCCCACGTCTCGTGGTGAACAGGGGCACCCGACAAGCTGTGCAGACCCGTGTGAAGGACCAGGACTAGAAGACTTCGAATACCAGAACCCGCCGCTCGAACTGCCGAAACACGGTGACCTGTGTGACGCCCTCAAACCGGGAACCTGGTTCGTAGCAATGACCGCTGAAAACGAAGCTGGCAAAACGAGTAAGTACTCGAACGAGTTCAAGGTACGCGTCGAGCCCAAAGAAGACGGGTCAGGCTTCCAGTGCCAGGCAATTTAGGTTCGTTGGCGACCACGAACGAGGCTTCTGAGATGGTGCCGGAACGCGGAATCGAACCGCGGACCTACTGATTACGAATCAGTCGCTCTACCAACTGAGCTATTCCGGCGCTGGGGATGGCGAAGCATACCGTGATCCGCAGGGGCTGCAAGCGCCGGCGCAGGAATGATGTCGGGATCAGCAGCGGGTCTTAGCCGGGAAGCTGATGCACACCACCGTGCCTTGGGGACCGGTAGCCGTCACTTCGTAGCTGCCACCACCGCCGTCGGCGATGGAGTAGGTGGTGCCGTTGTTCGACTGCGGTGTCCAGCCGATGGCGGCTTCGATGGCCGCGGCATCCGCTGCGACCAGCAGATAATTGCCGTTGCGCAGGCGGAAGTCTTCCTGAAACACCTCCATGGTGGAGAGGTTGTTGACCAGCACCCCTTCACGGGAGGTGTCGATATAGTTGTTGTACAGGGGCAGCGCCACGGCCGCCAGAATGGATACGATCGCTACGGCGATCATCAGCTCAACCAGCGTGAAGCCTTTATTCCGACTACTCAGTCGCAGATTCTTCATGCTCATGGCCCTCTTCTTCTGAAACGAAAACGGGAGGGGTAAAACCCCTCCCGTATCCAAGTCGCAGCTGAACCCCCTATTAAAGGTCAGCCCAGTTGATCACCTGGTTCGCCTTGTCGGTGATGCCTGCGTAGGTCGGGAAGTCCAGCGTTACCGCCAGGGTTCCTGCAGCAATGGTGCCTGCAACACCCACGCCAACGACGCCACCAGCGTTGTCAACCGTGCCTGCATATGCAGCTGCGCCGTTCGGGGCTACGCCGCCGTTGTCGTTCAGCAGCGCTATCCACTCGGCGTCGGCGTCGAGGGTCGGGCTGATGGTTGCAACGTCGGTACGACCCATGGCCAGCTCGGCCTGAACCTTACGCATCTCGTTGATCACGAATCGGCTGCCTTCTTCAAAGTGAGAGTTCACTTTGGAGACGCTGGCGTTTTCGATGTAGTCCTGATAGGCGGGCAGCGCCACAGCGGCAAGGATACCGATGATAGCTACCACAATCATCAATTCGATAAGGGTGAAACCCTTTTGCATCGCGTTTTTCATCTTGGTAATTACTCCGTTATACAAGGTGTCAACACGTGGCAGCTCATGCTTAGCACTCGCGCCGCGAATGTCGCCTTAGGAAATGCAACCCTCGTGCCAGCTTTGGCCAAACGCCTGCTTCACGATGCCTGCCAACTCCTAAATCACTTTAAAGTCAGTACCTTAGCTCATCCAAACAGTTCTGTCCTGTTTATCTGAGCGCGTTTCGCCAGCCCGGATGTAGGTATCTCACTACGTCACTAGCTGACGGTAAAGGTCACAATCAGAGTGTAGTAGAGGTCACCTTTATTTCACACTACGTCTACACTCAGAAGGTGCGGGCTCAAAGCCGGAGATTCCGGCCCCGAGACCTGCTCTGACTGCCGTCATGTTGAAAGATCGAGGCCGCGCTTTCTGTGAAGCCGTTATCGACAGCAACGTGACCCAGGATTAGACTTCGCGACCACGCCGAAGGTAAGGTAGATCGCGATAGAGACAAGGACTGCTGGAGCCCATGGCATCTGAACCGGTACCGCTCAGCGGCTTGGCAAGACGCCTCGTTGACGAGAGCATTCTCGACGCCGATTCCGCGATCAAGTCTACCGAAGCCGCCCGCAAGGAAGGTACGCCTTTCGTTACGTACCTGGTGCGCAACGGCCTGGCGGAGGCTCGCGCCATTGCCGTAAGCGCGTCGGAAGAGTTCGGCGTGCCCTTGATGGACCTCACCTCGTACGACCTCGAGGCCATTCCCAAAGATCTGGTCAAAGACAACCTCATTCGCAGCCACAGCGCGCTGCCGCTGGTACGTAGAGGCATGCGGCTGTTCGTCGCCGTATCAGACCCGACCAACCTTCAGGCCCTGGACGAGATCAAGTTTCACACCGGGGTGAACACTGAAGCGGTTCTGGTCGAAGAGGACAAGCTGCAGGCCATCATCGATCAGTTCCTGAACCGGCAGGAGGACAGCGGCCTCGGCGATCTGGAAGGCGATGAACTCGAAGATCTCGACATGGCCGCCTTCGAGGAAGAGACTGACGATGACGATCAGGACGTCGGCTCCGCCACTGACGACACGCCGGTGGTGCGGTTCGTCAACAAGATGCTGCTGGACGCCATCAAGACCGGGGCTTCGGACATTCACTTCGAGCCTTACGAGAAGACCTATCGGGTACGGTTCCGGACGGACGGCATCCTGCACGTGGTATCCAACCCACCGTCGAACCTCGGCACTCGCCTGGCGGCACGTCTGAAGGTAATGTCCGAGATGGACATATCCGAGCGTCGCGTGCCCCAGGACGGCCGCATCAAGATGAAGCTGTCGAAAACCCGGGCCATAGATTTCCGGGTGAACACCCTGCCTACCCTCTGGGGCGAGAAAATCGTGCTGCGGATCCTGGACCCGTCCAGCGCAAAGATGGGCATCGAACAGCTGGGCTTCGAGGACTATCAGCAAGAGCTGTTCATGGACGCCATCCATCAGCCCCAAGGGATGATTCTCGTCACGGGGCCAACGGGTAGCGGCAAGACCGTGACCCTTTACACCGGACTGAACATTCTCAACACCTTCGAGCGCAACATCGCCACCGCGGAAGACCCGGTGGAAATCAATCTCGAAGGCATCAACCAGGTCAACGTGCACCACCGGGTGGGTCTGGATTTCGCCACCGCCCTGAGGTCCTTCCTGCGACAGGACCCCGATGTGGTGATGGTGGGTGAGATACGTGACCTGGAGACGGCGGAGATCGCCATCAAGGCCTCACAGACCGGGCACATGGTGCTGTCCACGCTGCACACCAACTCTGCAGCCGAGACCCTGACCCGCCTGCGCAACATGGGCGTGCCGGCATTCAACCTGGCGACCAGCGTCAATCTGATCATCGCCCAGCGGCTGGCTCGCCGACTTTGTCCCAACTGCAAGGGGTCCATCGACGTCCCGGGGGAAACCCTGCTGGCGGAAGGATTCACGGACGAGCAGGTGGACGCCGGGATCGAGGTGTTCGAACCCAACGCCGCCGGTTGTGACAAGTGCAATGACGGCTACAAGGGCAGAGTCGGAATTTATGAAGTAGTTAAAATTACCAAGGAGATGGCCCAGATTATCATGGAGGATGGCAACAGCATGGAGCTGGCCAAACAGGCGAGCACTCTGGGGTTCAAGAATCTCCGCCTTGCGGGGCTGGAAAAAGTGATCCAGGGCGTGACCAGCCTGGCGGAAGTCAACCGGGTAACTACGGGGCACTGAAACAATGGCGGAAAGCGCGATATTCGTCTGGGAAGGCACAGACAAACAGGGCAAGAAGAGCAAGGGTGAGATCACCAGCAGCAATCCGGCCATCGCGAAGGCCGAGCTGCGGCGTCAGGGCATCAACGCCACGCGGGTGCGCAAGAAGAGCAAGGGCATGTCCCTGGGTGGCGGCGGCAGCATCAAACCGTCGGATATCGCCCTGTTCACTCGCCAGATGGCCACCATGATGCGCGCTGGCGTGCCGTTGGTGCAGTCATTCGAAATCGTCGCCGACGGGTTGGACAAGCCGAAGCTGGCAGAGCTCATCCGCAACATCCGCAACGACGTTTCCGGTGGCAGCGCTTTCGCCTCTGCGCTGCGTAAGCACCCCCTTTATTTCGACGACCTGTTCTGCAACCTGGTGGACGCCGGAGAGCAGTCTGGCGCGCTCGAAACCATGCTCGATCGCATCGCCACCTATAAGGAAAAGACCGAATCTCTGAAGGCGAAGGTGCGTAAAGCCATGACCTACCCGGCAGCCGTCCTGGTGGTAGCGTTCGTTGTATCGGGCATCCTGCTGATCAAGGTCGTTCCCCAGTTCGAAGTGGTTTTCCAGGGTTTTGGTGCCGAGCTGCCCGCCTTTACTCAGTTTGTCATCGGCATCTCGGAATTTACCCAGCAATGGTGGCTGGTCATTCTCGCTGCGATTGCCGGCGGCATCGCCGGCCTGATCGCCGTTCACAGGCGGTCACGGGGGTTTCGGGAAGCATTGGACAAGCTTGCCCTGAAAATGCCGGTGGCCGGCAGCATCATAGAAAAATCGGCGGTGGCGCGATTCTCTCGCACGCTGTCGACAACCTTTGCCGCCGGAGTGCCGTTGGTGGACGCCCTCAATTCCGTCGCAGGATCGACGGGAAACAGCGTTTACACCAAGGCGGTGCATCGCGTGCGCGACGACGTATCCACGGGTCAGCAGTTGAACTTCTCCATGCGCAGCACCGGCGTCTTTCCCAATATGGTCGTGCAGATGGTCGCCATTGGTGAGGAAGCCGGCGCCCTGGATGACATGCTGGACAAGGCCGCTTCCTACTACGAGGAGCAGGTCGACAACGCGGTGGATAACCTCACGGCGCTCATGGAGCCAATGATCATGGCCGTGCTCGGCGTGCTGGTCGGTGGCCTCATCATCGCCATGTACCTGCCCATCTTCCAGCTCGGCGCGGTGGTCGGCGGCTGATCAGCCCCGGACCCATTCCGCGTACGTAAATCGCGACCCTGTGCTGATGGATCAGCTCATGACATACGGCTGGCCGGGCCTGGCGCTTGCCGCCTGGCTGGGCCTGTGCGTCGGCAGCTTCCTGAACGTCGTCATCTACCGGCTGCCCCTGATGCTGCATCGCCAGTGGGAGGGCGAGGCCAGGTACATCCTGGAAGGGGAATCTCCTGCTGCCAAGCTGGAACCCTTCAATCTGGTGGTTCCACGATCCCGCTGCCCTCACTGCGATCGTCAGATCCGAGCATGGGAGAACATACCGCTGGTGAGCTGGCTGCTGCTCAGAGGGAAGTGCGCCGGCTGTGGCGGCCGCATCGCCTGGCGGTACCCGGGGGTGGAGCTGCTGACAGGGTTTCTGACCCTGGCAATGCTGTATCTTTTCGGCTTCTCGTGGCTCGGGTTGGCGGCCCTGACGTTCACCTGGGTCCTGCTGGCGCTGACCTTCATCGACTACGACACCCAGCTGCTGCCTGATCAGCTGACGCTGCCTCTGGTCTGGCTGGGATTGATCGTAAACATGCAGGGGGGATTCACCGACACGCAGTCGGCCATCGTGGGCGCCGTCGCCGGGTACCTGTTCCTGTGGAGCACCTACTGGGCCTTCAAGCTCGTCACCGGCAAAGAAGGCATGGGCTACGGTGACTTCAAGCTGCTGGCCGCCATCGGCGCGTGGCTCGGCTGGCAGATACTTCCAGCCGCCGTCCTCATCGCTGCGGGAGTGGGCCTGCTTTACGCGCTGGCCACCTCGGCTCTTGGCCGACGGGAAAGCTCGCAGCCCATTCCTTTCGGGCCCTTCCTGGCCATTGCCGGTTGGGTTTGCCTGGTACAGCGTGATACGGTTCTACGCCTGTTTCTGAACTAACCAATCAGCATGAGCGACTTCGTGGTGGGGCTGACGGGCGGCATCGGCAGCGGCAAAACCGCCGTGTCCGAGCGCTTCCAGGCGCTGGGCATCGACGTGGTGGACGCGGATCTGGGATCGCGCGCCGTGCTGGATCGCGGACAGCCAGCGCTCGAAGCCATCGCGACCCACCTGGGGCCAGACCTGCTGAACGAGAACGGCTGCCTGAACCGGGCGGAGCTGCGTCGCCGGGTTTTCGCAAACGCTGAGGAAAGACAGTGGCTCGAGCAGCTGACTCGGCCGTTGATCGGCGCCTGGCTGCAGGAGCAGCTGCGGCAGGCCAGCTCGCCCTACGCGATGGTGGTGAACCCTCTGCTCATCGAAACCGGTCACCATCGCATCTGCCAACGGGTGCTGGTGATTGATGCCCTCGAGTCAACCCAGCTGGAGCGCACCATGCGCAGAGATGGCAACGACGAAGCGCAGGTCAGATCAATCATGGCCGCCCAGACTTCCCGCCAGCAACGGCTGGCCGCAGCGGACGACGTGATCGTCAACGACGGAACGCTCGGAGCGTTGGACGACCCGGTGCGGGCGCTGCATGAAAAATACCTGGCTCTGGCCGCGAAGTGACCCAGCAGACGCCACGAATCGTCCTCTGCCCGAACTGCGGAAAGCGCGTGAAATGGTCAACGCGAAACGAGTTCAGACCCTTTTGCTCGGAGCGCTGCCGGCTCATCGACTTCGGCGCGTGGGCCTCGGAACAGCATCGCATACCTGGCAACGAGATCGATGACGATCTGCTATCGGGGGAACTGGATGAGGACCCTTAGCGTCGGGGATCGCGGTTCTCGGCGGAGAGTGCAGTGCGGCCAGACCGTTCGAGGTGAAGCTATGGCCGCGTTTCAGGTTCGATACTCGGCGTTGATCCGAACGTACTCGTAGGACAGGTCGCAGGTCCAGACCACCTCCTCTGCATCGCCTCGCCCCAGCTCCACCCGAACCTCGAACTCATCCTGCGCCATCACCCGACCGCCGTCAGCTTCGGCGTAGTCTGGTGCAAGGAGGCCGCCGCGCGCTACGCAGACGTCATCCAGGTAGAGGTCGACGCTGCCGGTGTCCAGATCCTTCACGCCCGACCGGCCTATGGCCATGCAGAACCGACCCCAATTCGGATCGCCCGCAAAAGCCGCGGTCTTGACCAGCGGAGACTCAGCGATGGTGTAGGCCACCCGCAGGCACTCTTCGGTATCCGCGCCGCCACGGACTCGAATGGTCACGAACTTGGTCGCCCCTTCCCCATCGCGCACGATGCGCGTGGCCAGGTCGACGGCTACCGCGCTGAGCCCTTGGCGCAGGTCCTGATAGCCCGGATCCTCGGGAGAGGTGATGAGAGCGTTGCCCGCCATCCCGGAAGCACAGACAACGAAAGAATCATTGGTGGAAGTATCACCATCAACGCTGATTCGGTTGAAGCTCCGGTCCGCCACCTCGCGGGTGAGATCATCCAGACATTCCGGGGTAACGCTGGCATCACAGCAGACGAAAGCCAGCATCGTGGCCATGTCCGGCCTGATCATGCCTGCCCCTTTGGCAATCCCGTTGATGGTCACCGGGCAGCCCTGCACCGGCACCTGACGACTGACCGCCTTCGGCCCCGTGTCCGTCGTCATGATCGATGCTGCCGCCGCGGGCCAGCCATCTTCCGCGGCCCGCTCCGTCGCCAATTCAACCGCCTTCTGAACCCTGTCCACTGGCAGCCGCTCGCCGATGACACCGGTAGAGAAAGGCAGCACAGCCGACTGGTCGATGCCCGCCGCATCGGCCAGGGTCCGGCACACAGCCTGGGCGTCCGCCAGCCCCGCCGCGCCGGTGGCGGCATTGGCATTGCCGCTGTTTATCACCAGGGCCCGGACGCTGCCGGTCGCAAGGTTGGCACAGGCAATCTGAACCGGTGCGGCCCGAAAGGCGCTATTGGTAAAGACGCCGGCAACGACGGTGTCCGGCGCCAGCAGAAAGACCGCCACGTCATCGCGTTCACGCTGCTTGATTCCAGCGCCGGCGGTGCCGATGCGGACCCCGCTAACCGGTGGCAGCGAGCCAAGCGCCGGCAGGTTCACGGCCATTCAGGCGGCCTTGCCGTGACACTGCTTGAACTTCTTTCCGGAGCCGCACGGGCAGGGCTCATTCCGACCAACCTTGCGCTCGGAACGGACAAATGTCTGGGGCCGCGCCTGCTCGGGCGGCTCGCCGGACGGACTCGAGGTCGCACCCGCGGTCGCACCCGCGGTCGCACCCGCGGTCGCACCACCCGGCGGCTGCTGGGCGCCATCGCTGGTGAGGGCCGTCGTCTCCGGGTGACTGAAACGCATGCGACGCTCCGCCTCTTCCCGGCGCCTGCGTTCCGCTTCTTCAACCGCCTCGGGTGCTTCGATCTGAACCCGGGAAAGCAACCGCACCACATCCCGCTTGATGTTGGCCAGCAGATCCTGGAACAGCTCGAAGCTCTCGCGCTTGTATTCCTGCTTCGGCTGCTTCTGCGCGTAAGCGCGCAGGTGGATGCCTTGCCTCAGGTGATCCATCAGAGCCAGGTGTTCTTTCCAGCGCTGGTCGAGAATCTGCAGCATGATCTGCTTCTCCACCAGTCGCATATCGACGCCCCGCTGAACCCAGTCCTCCTCCTTGGTGGAGTAGGCTGCCGTGACCTGGTCCAGGATCTTCTGGTGAAGCGACTCTTCGTTCAACTCATCGTCTTCTTCGAGCCACTGACGGATTGGCTGCCGACTGGCGAAATCCGTCAGCAACGCCTGCTCCAGGCCTTCTACATCCCATTGCTCCTCGATGCTCTGAGGGGGAATGTAGTCGGCAACCACCTCCTGAACCACCTCTTCGCGAATTCCAGCAATGGTTTGCGAAATGTCTTCCGCGGCCATGAGCTCGCGTCGCTGCTGGTAGATGACCTGGCGCTGATCGTTCGCAACGTCGTCATACTCGAGCAGGTTCTTGCGGATGTCGAAGTTGTGCCCTTCGACCTTGCGCTGCGCTTTCTCGATGGCGTTGTTGACCATCCGGTGCTCAATCGCCTCTCCCGATTCGAGCCCGATGGACTGCATCATCCCCCGGATGCGATCCGAGGCGAAGATGCGCATCAGGTTGTCTTCCATTGAAAGGTAGAAGCGGCTCGATCCGGGATCACCCTGACGACCGGATCGACCGCGCAGCTGGTTATCGATACGCCGGGATTCGTGACGCTCCGTGCCTATGATGTGCAGGCCGCCCGCCTCGATAACCTGCTCGTGGACAACCTCCCACTGAGAACGGATCTGCTCGATCGCCTCGGGTGAGCGGTCTTTCAGCGCAGCGACTTCCACCTCCCAGTTGCCGCCGAGCACGATATCGGTGCCACGGCCCGCCATGTTGGTGGCGATGGTGAGGGCACCCGGCCGTCCAGCCTGAGCAATGACGTCGGCTTCCCGCTCGTGCTGCTTGGCATTGAGCACGTTGTGAGAAATCTTGCGGCGGTTCAGCTCCGCGGACAGGCGTTCGGAGGACTCGATAGAAGCGGTGCCGACCAGCACCGGCTGTCCCCGCTCGATGCAGTCGGAGATGTCCTCGACGATGGCGTCGTACTTTTCCTCGATGGTCAGGTAGACAAGATCGTTGTGATCGGCCCTTACCATCGGCCGGTGGGTGGGTATCACCACCACGTCCAGGTTATAGATCTGCCGAAACTCGAAAGCTTCGGTGTCCGCTGTGCCCGTCATCCCCGACAGCTTGTTGTAAAGCCGGAAATAGTTCTGGAAGGTGGTAGACGCCAGGGTCTGGGTCTCATTCTGGATGGGCACCGATTCTTTGGCCTCAACCGCCTGATGAATACCCTCGGACCAGCGGCGCCCTGGCATGGCGCGGCCCGTGTGCTCGTCTACGATGACCACCTCGCGGTCGACCACCATGTAATCGACGTCCCGCTTGAAAAGGGCGTGAGCCTTCAGCGACGCGTGCACGTGATGCAGCATCCCCAGGTTGGTGGACGCATAGAGGCTGTCTCCCTCCTCTAGAAGGCCCATCCGCACCAGCTCGTTCTCGACTTTTTCATGCCCCTGCTCGGTGAGCTCGACCTGGCGGTTCTTCTCGTCGACGACAAAATCGCCGCCCGCTTCCTCAACCGGCTCCGGAGACTCCGAAAAAGGCTGCTGGACCAGCTTGGGAACGAGCTTATTTATCTTCACGTAGAGCTCGGTGCTTTCTTCCGCGGGGCCGGAAATGATGAGCGGCGTTCTGGCTTCATCGATGAGAATGGAATCCACCTCGTCCACGATGGCGTAGTTCAACCCGCGCTGAAACTGATCCTCGTGGGTGAAGGCCATGTTGTCACGCAGGTAATCGAAGCCGAATTCGTTGTTGGTCCCGTAGGTAATGTCCGCCTGATAGGCGGCACGCTTCTCAAGAGGGTCCTGGCGGGACTGGATGATCCCCACCGTCAAGCCAAGCGCCTCGTAGATGGGTCGCATCCACTCCGCGTCCCGCCGGGCCAGGTAGTCATTGACGGTAACGACGTGCACGCCCTCACCGCCGAGGGCGTTGAGATAAGCCGGCAGGGTAGCGACCAGGGTTTTGCCCTCACCGGTTCGCATCTCTGCGATGCGGCCCTCGTGAAGCGTAATGCCGCCGATCAGCTGCACATCGAAATGACGCATGTCTTTGGTTCGCACGGACGCTTCGCGGACCGCCGCGAAGGCGTCCGAGAACAGATCTTCCAGACTGGCACCCTCCTCGAGCCTGGCCCTGAGCGTTCCGGTGACAGCTTTCAATTCGTCATCGGATAAGGCCTGATAGTCTGCTTCGCGGGCGTTGATGGCCTTGACCACCTTGCCCATACGCTTGAGTTCGCGACTGTTTTTAGTGCCAAATATCTTGCGTAACAAGGTTTTAGGTGTCCGTTATGATGAGGCTAATAAGGGCGGCAGTTTACCGCTTTCGACAGGCAGCTTGAATCTGAGTTCTACTTTAGTTCAGAGCGGACGGCGACGGATTACTACTCAGCGTCGGACGACGTAGCGGGAGGGATCGACCTTACGGCCGTTCTTCAGCACCTCGAAGTGTACATGGGGCCCGGTGGAGCGTCCTGAAGAGCCCATGGCACCAATGGCCTGCCCCTTCTTGACGATATCGCCGACTTCCACCGTCAGCGCTTCATGGTGGCCATATCGGGTGACATAGCCATCGCCGTGGTTGATCTCCACCATCTTGCCGTAACCCGAGCGCTTACCGGCGTAGGTAACCACCCCGCTTGCCACCGCAACGGTTTCGGAACCCGCTTTCCCGGCAAAGTCCACACCCGAATGCCAGGCGCTCTGCCCGCTGAACGGGTCCACGCGCTTGCCGAACGCGGAGGACATCCAGCCCCAGGTTACCGGCCTGCCAGCCACGACGGTGGCCTCGCGATATTCCTCGTTGCGCAGCAGAGAGTGCAGCACTTCCAGCTCCGCTTCCCGACCCTTGAGGTTGCCCGCCAGCGCGTCGAGACGCGATTGCAGATCAGCCCAGCCCAACGGCTCATTTACCGCTGCCACAGGTCCGCCCAACGCCACCGGCTCATCGAAGGAAAATTCTCCCTCGTCGAGGTCTGCCATCTGGGTAACTCTGGTGCCCAGAGCTTCCATCCGTAACAGGCGCGCCTGCATTCGAGCCAGCTGGCGACCGACCGCCCGGGATTCCGCCGCGGATTTGGCCCGCAACGCTTCCAGCTCCGACTGCTGTTCCGCCAGACTCTCCTGCCATTCGGCAACCAGCACTTGCTCCGTTGGTGCCGAGCTGGAGGGAGGCTGCAAAGTCAGGGCTGCGAGCACGGGCAGAATGAGGAGGAAGGCGCATCCTGCGGCCAGGCGCAATCCATAGCTACCAATAGATTTAGCTTCGCCCGAATCCTTGAGCAGAATGATCTTCATACTTTTATTCTAGTTCTGGTTCTGGTTTCATCGAGGCGCGAACCAGAATCCGCCGGCGTAACAACGCCGAGTCCTTCCCTACGAGACTGCGAGAAACAGCCAAGTGACCCGAGCGAAGATAGATGATCTTTTGACCGAACGCCACCGGCAATTTTCTCCTTTGCAACTTCTCCTGCGGCGCGCCGCCGATCAGCACTCATGGACCGCCCAATTTCAGGCGCTCCTGCCCGATCCTCTGTCCAGGGACTGCCGGGTTACCAACATCCGCGGGCCGATCGCCGTAGTGACCTGCAGCAACGCCGCGAGCGCCACCCGGGTGCGCTTCATGAAACCCGATCTTCTCATCGAGCTGCAGCAGCTGGCCGATTTCAAACGCGTCCATGACCTTCAGATCAAGGTCTCAGCCGGGTGAAAAAACCGCCCGTTCTGTTCGCACACAACTCAAGTATGCCGAGAAGCGCAGCTTCTGACCGTGATCCAATGCGCAGTTTTCGCAATGCAACCTTGACCTTTGCCCTATGCGCTTTCCTGAGCCAGCTGTACCTGGCTGTATGAAATCGGCACCTGGCTTTCATCGTCGTAGGTCACCACCTCCCAGGCATCCCGATCGCTCTGCAGGACGCGAAGCAGGGCGTTGTTGGATGCGTGGCCGGATTTGTAACCCGAAAACTCACCGATAAGGCTGTAGCCCAGCAGGTACATGTCGCCGATGGCATCGAGGATTTTATGCTTGACGAACTCGTCTTCGACGCGCAATCCGTCGTCGTTGAGAATACGGGCATCATCCACAACTACCGCGTTGCGAAGGCTACCGCCGCGGGCCAGATTCCTATTCCGCAGCTTCTCGTAGTCGGCAAGAAAGCCGAAGGTGCGCGCGCGGCTGACCTCCTTGACGTAGGCCATGCTGGAGAATTCCACGGAGGCCGTCCTGCTATGTTCTCTGAACACCGGGTGGTCATAGAGCAGCGTGTAGGAAACGCGGAACCCGTCATAGGGTTTGAGCTCGACGCGAGCGTCACCGTCCGCGTAAGTGACGTGCTTCCGTATCCGGATGAACTTTTTCGGCGCGTCCTGCACTTCGACGCCCGCCGACTGCAGGAGAAAAACAAAGGGTGCCGCGCTGCCATCCATAATCGGCAACTCTGCTGCGGAAACGTCGACGAAAGCGTTGTCCATCCCCAGGCCGGCAAAGGCAGACATCAGATGCTCTACCGTCGATATCGACGCGCCAGCGGGACCGAGCGTGGTCGCCATAGAGGTATCGGTTACGCTGTCGACACAGGCTCTCACGGTCACCGGCGGGTCGATGTCCGTTCGAACGAATCGAATGCCCGTGTCGACCGGGGCCGGGCGCAAGGTGAGGAAAATTTTCTCACCGCTGTGCAAGCCCACACCCGTCGCCCGGATGACGTTCTTCAGCGTTCTTTGCTGCGGTCCTCTAGCCATTAATCCCACAACCCTGTTGACGGTTTCCGAGCTGAGCAAACCGGTCGATCAGCGGCCAGCAGTCGGCACCGAGGCATCCCGGGAACCGTCTACTGAACACGCCATGGCGCCGAACCACACAACCGTTCACGTATCGTTGAAGTATGGCTCCAATTTCTCAGGCTGCCGTGATTTATCTCTACATCTGATGGCAGGACCCTTCGCCGGCCAACGCGACCTTTTCCCGGCGTCTGTCCAGCTCAATCCGCCTGGCGCCTCAGGAAAGCGGGGATATCTACCCACTTCATATCATCGGCGTCCTGATCCAGAGCCAGCGCGTTCTGCTGGCCCGTGGCGGCGTCCCGCTGACGGAAAATCGCCGGACGATCCCAGGATTCGCCATATTGCGGTTGGCCGTCATCGGCGAGCTCGGCGGTCGGGTTGGGCTGAGGGGTCTCAACCGTCACGCTCGGGGCAATGGGATCACCCAGGCCCGTTGCAACCACGGTGACCTTCAGCTCGTCTCCCAGATGAGCATCGATCACCGTGCCGATCACGACGGTTGCCTGATCGGAAGCGTACTCATCAATAACGTTGCCGACATCGATGAAATCGCCCATGGAAAGGTCCGGACCGGCGGTCACGTTGACGAGAATCCCGCGAGCACCGTGAAGATCAACGTCCTCGAGCAGCGGACTGCGAATCGCTGCTTCCGCCGCTTCCTGCGCGCGATGCTCTCCGGAAGCCTGTCCAGTACCCATCATCGCCATGCCCATCTCAGACATGACCGTGCGAACGTCGGCAAAGTCCACGTTGATCAGGCCATGACGGATGATCAGGTCCGCTATGCCCTGAACGGCACCCAGCAGAACATCGTTGGCGGCGCCGAAAGCTTCGAGAATGCTGGCCCGCTCACCCAGCACGCCGAGCAGCTTGTCGTTGGGAATGGTAATCAGAGAGTCAACGCTTTCCTGTAGCTCTCTGATTCCACGCTCTGCAAGGCTGTTGCGTTTCTCGAATTTGAACGGTCGTGTGACCACGGCAACCGTCAGTATGCCCAACTCTTTTGCGATCTGGGCCACCACCGGTGCGGCGCCGGTTCCCGTACCACCGCCCATACCGGCGGTGATGAACACCATATCCGCGCCGCTCATTACCTCGGCGATCCGCTCGCGGTCTTCCAACGCGGCCTCACGGCCAACATCCGGATTAGCACCCGCGCCTAGACCACGAGTAATCGTGCTGCCCAGCTGCAGCAGCGTTCTGGCATCCAGCGCTTTGAGCGCCTGGGCATCCGTATTCGCTGCGATGAAATCCACACCCTCAACATCATTGGTCACCATGTGCTGGACAGCGTTTCCACCGCCACCACCAACACCGACGACTTTGATTACCGCGCTCTGAGGCGCACTGTCTACAATCTCAAACATTTCGAACTCCTGATCAAAAGTTTTCGCCAAGCCATTTCTTCAGGCGGCTGAAGCTACCCGCGCCTCGCGACCTGCCACGTCCATCCAGCTCTTCTTCCCGCTGCCTGCCATACATCAGCAGGCCCACGCCGGTGGCGTAGACGGGATTTCTTACGATGTCCTTCAGCCCCGCCACGTTGCGTGGCGCTCCCAGGCTGACCGGCATGTGGAAGATCTCCTCTGCCAGCTCTATCACGCCCTCAATCTTGGACGCACCCCCAGTCAAAACGATGCCTGCGGCAATCAGGTCCTCGTAGCCGCTACGACGTAACTCCGCCTGAATCAGCGTAAAGAGCTCGTCGTAGCGCGGCTCGACCACTTCTGCCAGCGCCTGCCGGGACAGTTCCCGGGCGGGCTTGTCTCCGACGCCGGGCACCTGAATGGTTTCGTCAGGCCGCGCCAGCTGCGTCAGCGCGCAGGCGTATTTGATTTTTATTTCTTCAGCATTCTGTGTGGGTGTGCGCAGCGCCATCGCGATATCGTTAGTCACCTGATCACCCGCTATGGGAATGACGGCGGTATGGCGGATGGCGCCGTTAGTAAAGATGGCGATGTCCGTCGTGCCCCCGCCGATGTCGACCAGGCAGACACCAAGCTCCCGCTCGTCATCGGTAAGCACCGCATAGCTGGAAGCGAGCTGCTCCAGAATGATGTCGTTGACGTTGAGGCCGCACCGTTCGATGCATTTCTCGATGTTCTGGGCTGCGTTGACAGCGCAGGTCACCAGGTGAACCTTGGCTTCCAGACGCACGCCCGACATGCCCAGTGGTTCCCTGACACCTTCCTGAGAATCGATGACGTATTCCTGCGGCAGGATGTGCAGAATTTTCTGATCTGCCGGGATGGCCATGGCCTGGGCCGCATCGATGACCCTGTCTACATCCTGGGAATAGACCTCCCGATCCCTGACGGCAACGATGCCGTGAGAATTGAGGCTGCGGATGTGACTGCCGGCAATGCCCGCGTAGACCGAATCGATCTGACAACCCGCCATCAGCTCCGCCTCTTCGACGGCTCGCTGAATGGACTGAACGGTGGATTCGATGTTGACCACCACGCCCTTCTTCAGCCCTCGGGAAGGGAAGGAACCGAGACCGATAATCTCCAGATCGCCTTCCGCATTGACCTCGCCGACGATCGCCACCACCTTGCTGGTGCCGATGTCCAGACCCACCACTTTTCTGAGGTCAGTGTCTGACGCCATACGCTCTGTTCTCGTCGTCCAGTTTCATGGATGAAGCCGCCTTCAGGGCAAGCAGAGCGGTCGTTCTGCTCACCGCAACGCCGTTGCCGTATCGGGCGTCGACGTAGAGGTCACCCTCCTGCTCCTGCTGCAGTACCTCGTGATAGACCGTCAGGAATCTGCGCGTCCGCTCGGCCAGAAAATCATTGCCCAGCGCAAGGGTCAGCCCGCCTTTCAGCGACAGCCGCCACTCACCCAGGGGCGATTCCTGCAGCAGACGGATTTTCAACCCGCTGGCATCCAGCTCTTTCTGCAGCATCTGGTAGGCCTCCATGGCTTGGCGCGGGGAGGAAATGCTTGCCTGCAACGCGGGCAGCTCCGGGGCCGAGTCCGGCAGGTGCACGATCTTTCCAGCGCTGGTGAGGTAGCCATCCGCCCCCCAGGTTGCTACCAGTGACTCCCGGTCAACGCTGATGACAAGCCCGTCCGGCCAGGCCCTTCGCAGGCGCACTTCCCGCGGCCATGAAAGCGCCAGTATGTTTTCTGTGAGCGCATCCAGGTCGAGACTCAGCAGGCCATGTACCAGAAACGGCTCAACGGCCTGCCGCACCGCCTGCTGCTCCGCCTCGGACAGCGAACCCTGCACACGCACCGAGCGCACCGGCTGATCCAGCTGCTGCCAGGTCAGAAAGCCGCCCAGGGCCAGCGTGAGCACCAAAGCTGCAGCCGGCAAGCTACGCATTTCCACTGCCTCGCAGCTCATTTGATACCAGGCTCACGTTGCCGGCGCCCTGCACCAGCACAACGTCACCGGACTGCAGGACACCGGGCAGCATGTCCATCGCTTCGATCGGCGATCGGGCAAACAGGGGATTCAACCGACCACGCTGTCGTACGCCCTTGCTCAGCGCGGCGCCATCGGCACCGGCGATGGGTTCCTCACCAGCCCCATAGACCTCCATGAGCACCAGCACGTCCAGATCAGAAAGCACGCGTACGAAGTCGTCGTACAGGTCTCGGGTTCGTGTGTAGCGGTGAGGCTGATAAACCATCACCAGACGTCGGTCCGGCCACACGATGCGAGCGGTTTCGATGACGCTGGCGACCTCAGTGGGGTGATGACCATAGTCGTCCACCAGGGTGACGGTTGAATCGCCGACTTCCACAGGATCGAACACCTGGAACCGACGCCCTACCCCAGAGAACCTTTCCAGACCCTGGACGATGGCTTCGTCGCCCAGGCCTTCGTCGCTGGCCACCGCGATGGCCGCCATGGCGTTGAGAACGTTGTGCCGACCCGGAACGCTGAGGCGAATAGACAGGCTGCCCAGACCGGCGGGCCGGTTGGCCGTGAAACGCCATTCCCGCCCCTCCGCCTGCAGTTCGGTTGCCTGATAGTCGCAGTCATCGCCAAAGCCGTAGGTGAGCATGGGACGAGCGACGGCCGGAAGCACGCTGCGAACCTCGGGATCATCCAGACAGAGCACCGCGGAGCCGTAGAACGGCAATCGATGCAGGAACTCGACAAACGCCCGCTTCAGGCTCTCGAAATCATTACCGTAGGTGGCCATATGATCCCGGTCGATGTTCGTGACGACCGCGAGCATCGGCTGGAGATAGAGAAAGGAGGCATCGCTCTCATCCGCTTCCGCGACGATATAGCGGCTGCCACCGAGACGGGCATTGGTTCCCGTGCTGTTGAGCAGCCCGCCAATGACAAACGTCGGATCCAGAGCCGCAGCATGGAATATCGAGGTTACCAGGCTGGTGGTAGTGGTCTTGCCATGGGTTCCGGCTATGGCGATTCCATGACGGTAACGCATGAGCTCGCCAAGCATCTCGGCGCGTCTGACCACCGGAACGCGCTGCTGATGCGCGGCCTTTATCTCTGGATTGTTTTCGTCGATGGCGCTGGATACGACGACGACATCGCAGCCGGCGACGGCTGCCGCCTCGTGACCGATGCGGATATCGGCCCCAAGATCGGAAAGGCGGGTGGTGGTCGCCGAAGGCCGCAGGTCCGAGCCGGATACGAGATAGCCCTGATTCAGAAGCACTTCGGCAATACCGCACATGCCAGCACCGCCTATGCCGATGAAATGGATACGTCGCACTCGACGCATCTCGGGAACCTGATAGGCGGCAACCTCAGACACGCTTCTGCTCCAGCTGCACCCGCACAACCAGGGCGAGCATGGCGCAGCTCACCAGCAGGCTGTTGCCACCGTAGCTGACAAAAGGCAGCGTGAGCCCCTTGGTCGGCAGCACGCCGGTATTCACCCCGAGATTAATCAGGCACTGAAGGCCCAGAAGAAGCCCGACCCCGTAAACCAGGAACCCACCAAAGTGATCGCCCGCCGCAAGCGCGTCGCGGGCGACCCGGAAAATTCGGATGACAAGCACGGCAAACAGCAGCAGAACGCACAGCGCGCCTATGAGCCCCAACTCTTCGGCAATCACTGCGAAGATGAAGTCGTTGTGCGCTTCCGGCAGGTAGAAGAGTTTCTGTATCCCCTCTCCCAGGCCCAGGCCGAATATCTCTCCCCGACCGAAGGCGATGAGGGCCTGGGTGAGCTGGTAGCCACTGCCGAAGGCAAAGGCCCACGGGTCAGCGAAGCTCACCAGGCGCTGCATGCGGTAGGGTTGCAGCACAGCCAGCGCCCCCAGCAGCGCGGCGCCAACAATGACCAGCAGAAAGAAGTGTCGCAGGCGAGCCCCCGCTATGAACAGCAGAGCACACGCGGCAACCCCGAGCACAACCACCGACCCGAAGTCCGGTTGCAGCAGAAGCAGTAAGGCCAGAAGCGCCAGCATCCCCAGCGGCCGAAGCAGCGCCGCTGGATTGTCCGGCAGCGTGTCGTGAAAGCGGGCGAGATAGCCGGCCATGTAAATTGGTACCATCAGCTTGGCAACTTCAGCAGCCTGCAGCGAAAAAGCGCCCAGCCCAATCCAGCGCCGGGCCCCGTTCACTTCCACTCCGACGCCGGGAATCAGCACCAGCCCGCAAAGAACGACCGCGGTCAGCCATGCCAGACGATGGCCTCTCTGCCACCACTGAAGGGGAATGCACAGCACGCCAACGAAAACACAAAGCCCAAGCATCAGGAACAGGCCGTGCTTGAGCAGAAGCGTGCTGCTGATCGCCACCGACGCTGAAGCGACCATCACCGTCCCGAGCGCAAGCATGGCCAGCCAGCTGACGATCAGGATCCGATCCGGCACCCCGGTCATCGCTCGGCCTCCACGGCAGCTGCAAACGCACGCCCACGAGCCGCGTAGTCGGCAAACATATCGAGGCTCGCGCATGCGGGAGAAAGCAGGACCACATCCCCCGGTTCGGCCATCTTCATCGCCGCGGCCACGGGCGTCCCTGCCCAGCAGCACCGCCGATTTCACGTGCCGGGCCACCGCAGGCCGCAACGGCGAGAAGTCGGCCCCCTTACCGTCTCCGCCAGCAATCAGAACCAGTCGCTTGCGGGCCGGGCTGGCGAGGCCATCCAGCGCCGCCAGGGTCGCCCCCACGTTGGTCGCTTTGGAATCATCTATGAAATCGACCCCGCGGACCTCGGCGACTTTGCAGCAACGATGTGGCAGGCCGCGAAAACTTCCGACGGCCTCCGCCAGCGCCTCCAGGGACATTTCCGATTCGGCCACCAGCGCCAGGGCTGCCAGCACGTTGAGCGCGTTGTGGGTACCTGCCAACGGCAGGTCTTCCAGCGGCATCATCGGCGATTCACCGAAGCAAAGATGGGTTCCCGACTGGTGCGGGGCCAAGCCCCAGTGACACGGCGCGGGCGCATCGTCGCCAAAGGTCACCAGCTGCCGAACCGGCGTTTGCGGTAGCGTGGCATCATCCTGCCGATTGGCTACGGCGCGCCCCACCTGCCTGTAGACCCTGTGCTTGCTGGCGGTGTAACCCGCCATCGACCCATGTCTGTCCAGATGATCTTCGGTGACGTTCAGAATCGTCGCCGCCGCAAACTCGTGGGCCGTCATGCGTTCCAACTGAAAGCTCGACAGCTCGACCACATAGCAATCGCGGTCGGCAGCAAGAAGATCCAGGGCTGGTTCCCCGAGGTTTCCGCCAACGCCGGGCGAATGCCCGAGGCAGGCAAGCAGGTGGCCTGCCAGGGCCGTGACCGTACTCTTGCCGTTGGTACCGGTAACCGCATAGATCGGCGCTTCAGCCGCTTCGCAGAACAGATCGATATCGCTGCAAAGCTCAGCGCCTTCGGCGACCGCCTCTCTCACCAGGCAATGGTTCAAAGCGACCCCAGGGCTGACCACCACGCTGTGCACGCCGGAAAAATCCCACCGGGATACGCCGAAGGCGAACTCCACGCCGGGGAACAGATCGACCAGCGCGGAACCATCTGCCGGTGTGGGTCGGGTATCCAGCACCGTCAATCTGTCTCCGGAAGCCATACGGGTGCTCAGATAGCGCAGACATGAACGCCCAGTGATACCAGAACCGATGATGACCCGGTGCACCATCCGCTACCTCAGCTTCAACGTCGAAAGGCCGATCAGCACGAGTACCAGCGTGATGATCCAGAACCTGACGATCACCCGAGGCTCAGGCCAGCCCTTGAGCTCGAAATGGTGGTGAATGGGCGCCATGCGGAATATCCGTCGGCCGGTGAGCCGAAAGGACGCAACCTGCAGAATCACCGAGACCGCCTCCAGAACGAACAGACCGCCCATGATGAAAAGGACGATTTCGTGGCGTACGACAATCGCTACCACGCCAAGCGCAGCGCCCAGGGCCAGTGCCCCTACGTCCCCCATGAACACCTGAGCCGGATAGGTGTTGAACCACAGAAAACCCAGGCCCGCGCCGATGAGCGAGCCGCAGAAGATGGCAAGCTCTCCGGCGTCGGCGATGTAGGGAATCTGCAGATATCCGGAGAACTCGACATTGCCTACCAGGTAGGCGATGAGGCCCAGAGCGGCACCCACCATCACGGTAGGCATGATCGCCAGCCCGTCCAGGCCGTCCGTGAGATTTACCGCGTTGCTGGTGCCGACGATGACGAAATAGGCCAGCACTACGTAAGTAATTCCCATCGGGATGGCCACCTCCTTGAAGAAGGGAACGATGAGTTCCGTCTCTGCAGGCGCTTCCGCAGTCAGGTAGAGAAAACCGGCAGCGACGATGGCAACAAGCGACTGCCAGAAATACTTCCAGCGCGCAATCAGCCCTCGACTGTTGCGCTGGGACAGCTTCAGATAATCGTCTACCCAGCCGATAACGCCGAAGGCAAAGGTGACCAGCATCGCGGTCCATACGTAGCGGTTGCCCAGGTCGCCCCACAGCAGGGTGGTGATCAGCATAACGATGAGGATGAGGGCACCGCCCATGGTGGGCGTGCCCGCCTTGGACAGATGGGTCTGTGGGCCATCGTCCCGAACGGTCTGTCCAATCTGATAGTGAGTCAGGCGCTCAATGACGAGGGGACCGATCAGCAGCGACGCGGCCAGAGCGGTAACGACGCTCACCATGGTGCGAAAGGTAAGGTATTGAAAAACCGAAAACCCGCTGACGAACTGCGCAAGATATTCGGTGAGCCAGAGCAACATCAGGCTGCCTCCCCCAGCAGCTCAGCGACCAGGGCACGATCGCTGAACGGCACGCGCCTGCCGGCAGATTCCTGATAATCCTCGTGTCCTTTTCCTGCCACAAGAACCGTATCTCCAGCGACGGCGTCCCCAATTGCGGCCGCGATGGCTTCGGCGCGGTCGGCGCACTGGTGAACCCTTACGCGATCGGAAAGCCCCGCCACCATATCGGCGATTATGGCGTCGGGCGCCTCCGAGCGCGGATTGTCACTGGTAATCCAAAGCACATCGGCATGGCGCTCCGCCGCCTGCGCCATGAGCGGCCGCTTGCCTGGATCTCGATCGCCACCACAGCCGAACACACAGATCAGCCGCCCCTGGGTTTCAACGCGCAGCGCAGCCAGCACCTTGTCCAGCGCATCCGGCGTGTGGGCAAAGTCGACCACGACATGGGGCCGACCTGGCGCGCGGTAGTATTCCATCCGCCCTGGTACCGATCCGAGCGTCTCGGCGGCCTGGGTAAAGCTCGCCAGGGAAACGCCGGCATGGCAGAGCACACCGAGAACCGCGGCCGCGTTGGCAACAGAAAATTCCGCGTGCAACGGCATGGCAAACCGGCGGTCACCCCAGCGGGTTCGCCAGGTTCCGCTGACGCCCGCTGTCGAGAACTGAAGCTCCGCCCAGCCAATGTCAGGGCCGTCACGGCCATAAAGTAGCGGCGTCACCGATGAGGACAGGTCAGCACACAACCCCCGCCCGAATTCATCGTCGACGTTGATGACCGCCGAGCCCAGACCGGGCCAGCGAAAAAGCCTGGCCTTCGCGTTCCCATAGCTTTCGGCGCTGTCGTGATAGTCCAGATGATCTCGCGACAGATTGGAAAAGACGGCGACATCGAAACGCACGCCATCCACCCGTTCCTGAGCAAGCGCATGGGAAGAGACCTCGATGACTGCCCATTCAAGGCCCTGGTCGCGAAGCGCAGCCAGGTTTCTTTGAACCGTAACGGGGTCCTCCGTGGTGAGCCGGGCAGGTTGCAGCGCCCCGGGCCTGCCCCATCCGATGGTACCCATGTATCCGGCCGGTCGATCCGTACGGCTGGCCAGATCTGCAATGTAGTGCGCGATGGACGTCTTACCATTGGTTCCGGTCACACCCACGCAGTAAAGGTGCTGGCTGGGATTTCCATAGAATCGAGCCGCCAGTGACCCCCGTCTCGATCGCAGGTCAGGAACCACCACGACGGGCACCGACAGGCCGGGAATCTGCCGCTCCGCCAGCACGGCCACAGCACCGCGCTTCACGGCCGCAGCAGCGAAATCGTGACCGTCCCCCGAATGCCCCTTGACCGCCAGGAACAGGTCTCCAGGTTCGACTCGTCGGGAGTCCTCGGACAGGTGGTTGGCCCTGACATCCGGAAGGCGGCCCGGCTGCTCGTCCAGCAGCTGATGAAGCGCCAGGCTCATATCGCGCTCACCTCGTCTGGCTTGACACCGAGCAAGCGCAAGGCCCGCGCAGCTACCCGGCCGAAAATCGGCGCAGCCACCTTACCCCCGCCTTTGGCTTCGCCGCCAGGCTCGTTGATCACGACCACCATGACCAGGCGGGGATCGGTCACCGGAGCGATTCCCGCAAACAGCGCCACGTGCCGCTCGTCATCATAACCATGAGCGCTCACCTTACGGGAGGTTCCCGTCTTACCGGCGATACGATAGCCGGGCACCCGGGCAAGGGGCGCCGTGCCCGCATCTTCGGTAACGGTTTCCAGCATCTCGAGCACCTGGCGACACAGCTTTGCATCGAAAACACGATCCCCCGCCGGTACCTCGTCCTCCCGCAGGATGGAGAGGGGCAGGCTCAAGCCTCCGGTTGCCAGGGAAAGATATCCTCTGGCCAGTTGCAGAGGTGACACCGCCAAGCCGTAGCCGTAAGCCAGCGTGGTTCTGACCACAGCATTGTCCAGCCCCCGGTCAGTTAGGCTGCCGGCGTTCTCCCCGGGAAGCCCCGTACCGACGAACCCGCTGATACCTGCCCGATTCAGAACATCGAACACGGCCTGGGGTGACAGATCGAGCGCGACCTTGGCGATCCCAACCTGACTCGACTTCTGCAATGCCTGTACCAGCGTGATGGTCCCGCGGTTGACCGGATCCTGCACCAGCTTGTTGCCAACGCGGAAATACCCGGGCGCCGTTTCGATGGTCGTTTCAGGTTGATATCGCCCGCTTTCCAATGCTGCAAGCACAGTAAAGGGCTTGATCGTGGATCCGGGCTCGTAACTGTCGGTGACCGCTCGATTGCGCATTCCAGCGCCATTTCCCTGAGAAAGATCATTCGGGTTGTAAGAAGGCGAATTGACCAGCGCGAGAACCTCCCCGGAACGGGCGTCCAGCATGACCAGAGACCCGGACACCGCCCGATGCGCCAACACCGCCGCCTTGAGCTCCCGGAAAGCCAGGAACTGCAGGCGCAGATCCAGGCTCAGGTAGAGGTCACTGCCAAAGCGCGGCGCCTCGATGAATTCCAGATCCTTGATGGTTTCGCCGCGGCGATCCTTCAGAACCCGTTTGCTGCCGTGGCTGCCGCGCAGATGCGCTTCGAAAGAAAGCTCGATTCCTTCGAGACCCAGATCGTCGATATTCGTCATCCCCACGACATGCGCGGAGGTATCGGCGGCGGGGTAGTAGCGGCGATATTCCCGCTGAAAATAGATGCCGTCGATCTGCAGCCGGCGTGCCCGCTCGGCCATTTCCCAGGGAACCCGCCGTTTGAGATAAGAGAACGCCCGTCCGGCATCGGCTTCCAGGTCCCGGGCCAGCTCGTGTGGATCCAGTTCCAGCACGTCGGCCAGCGAGTCAATGTCGTCGCCGCCCAGACTCACAAAACTCGGGTCTGTCCATACGGCCATGACCGGCGTGCTTACCGCCAGCGGTTCTCCATGCCGGTCGTAGACGACGCCTCGGTAGGCGGGCATGGTTTCCAACCGCAGGGATCGGGCATCACCCTGCTCCTGCAGGAACGCCCGCTCGGTGACATTGAGATAGGTTACTCGCGCGGCCAATGCCGAGCACGCGCCGAGAAACAGCACCACAACCGTATAGTGGCGCCAGAGCTTCAAGGCTCTTCCGCCTCTTTCTCGGACTTAACAGTGTCGGCATTAACCGTATCGGACTTCACGACTCGCTCTACTTCCTGCGGGAAGTACATGGCAAGCTCCACCTCGGCGAGCCTTTCAATGTTCTGATAGGAAGACAGCGCCCCCCTTTCCAGGAGCAGCCGACTGTAGGCGGAAAGGTGCTCATCCTGAATTTTCTGCGCCGCCTGCAGCTCACCATGAAGCCGGCGGACATCGTGGCTTACCAGGGCGACCTGTATGCCTGACGCCATCACCAGAACCAGCAGCCCCACCAGCAGCAGCAGATCCCTAACCCTCACGCTGCTTTCTCCAGCACCCTGAGCAGCGCGCTGCGCGCCCTGGGGTTGGCACGAACTTCAGACTCGCCGGGTTGCAGCGGGCCAGCAACGATGCGTGCCGTTGCCTGGTTTGCCGCGTCCCTCACGGGCAGACGGCGGGGCAACTGAGGGGGCCTCGAGCGGTCTCGAAAGAACCGCTTTACCACGCGGTCTTCAAGGGAATGGAAGCTGATCACCGCCAGCCTGCCACCGGGTCGCAGCACACCGAACGCGGCCAGAAGACCGGCATGCAGCTCCGGCAGCTCCTGATTGACCTGCATCCGAATCGCCTGGAATGCTCTGGTGGCATCGTGCTTGCCAGGCGTGCTTCGCGGCTGGGCGCGAGAAACCAGCGCGGCAAGCTCGGTGGTGGTACGCACCGGCCGAGCCGCGACGATCGCTGCGGCAATGCGTCTGGCGTAGCGCTCCTCGCCGTACTCGCGAAGGATCCGGGATATCTCCTGCTCGGACGCATCATTCAGCCACTCCGCAGCCGACTGCCCGGTGCTCGTGTCCATACGCATGTCCAACGGCGCGTCATGCCGAAAACTGAAGCCCCGCCGGGCATCGTCCAACTGCGGCGACGAGGCTCCGAGATCCATCAGCACGCCCTGAACCTGACTGATCTGCAGGCCTTCAAGCAACCGGTCGAGCTCTGAAAACTTCCCATGAAGTACCTGCAAACGACTGTCTTCCGCAGCCAGAAACTCACCCGCACGGATGGCTTCAGGGTCCCGATCTACCGCGACCACACGGCTTCCGGAACCGAGCATCTCGAGCAGACGCCGGGTGTGGCCACCCCGGCCAAAGGTTGCGTCGACATAGATCCCTTCTCGTACCATCCCTCGACCAGCGGCCTCACCGGACAACCTGCCGGTGAGCCAACCCTCAGCCTCTTCGCAAAGAACCGGCAGATGTTGCGCGGTCAAACCGACAACCCGGAAAAATCATCTCCATCTTCCAGCCCCTCGCTGGAGACATCGGACAGCCAGTCACCCATTCGGGCCTGCCACAGCGCATCGCTCCAGATTTCGATCTTGTTTCCTTGCCCTACTAGAACCAGTTTCTTGTCAAGATCCGCGAAACTACGCAGCATCTGTGGCAGCAGCAGCCGACCGTTGCCGTCCAGCTCCAGATCCGTGGCATGACCGATGAGGAGCCTCTGAAGCAGCCGGGCCCGATTGCCGATGTTCGACAGCCCCTCCAGCTTTCGCTGCACGATCTCCCACTCCGGCAAAGGGTAGAGAAGCAGGCATTTCTCGCGGACATCTATGGTTGCCACCAGCCGCCCCTCTGCCGAGAGAAGAACGGAATCCCTGAATCTTGCAGGCAGAGACATGCGTCCCTTGCCATCCAGAGTGGCGCTGTTGATACCGCGTAGCATGATGCAGATGGGGGGCAACCCGGGCCGGCGGAAACATCGGGACGAGCACCCGGAGATCAGCGCGCGTTTGCCCTATAAGCCCCAGTTTAACCCCTTTTATTCCCACTTTTTCCCACAAAAACCCATCGCGCGACACTAAGGCCGCGAAGCAGCCCTGTCAAGCAGGCGACTGGCGTTAACTTATGGAAATTAAAGGGTTTTTTTCGCTTGGGCGGGCGTTTTAAGGCAAATAAACCATAAGAAACGGTGGCTAGATTCCATTATCTAGAATCTACATTAACAATTAGATCGATTAGATATAAATGGCCAACTTTTCGACGAATTTTAGAATAAAAACCTGAAACAAAAAGAGCGGCAGACGGGAACGAACGGCCGGAAAAAATAGAGTCGGCCGATAAGCCGGGTTCTGTCGGGTCAACCAAACGATTGACCGGGCAGTCATTCATCTAGGGCCCTCGTCACCAAAAGCCTCCAGCGGCCTACCCGAATCCGATGCGGACCACATCGATGGATTCCTACTTGGCCTTGCTCCAGGCGGGGTTTACCTAGCCACGCAGTGTTACCACGCGCGCGGTGCGCTCTTACCACACCCTTTCACCCTTACCAGTTCGCAACCGATGCGAAAACAACGGCTGCGCCTTGGGCGGTTTGCTTTCTGCTGCACTTTCCATGGGCTCACGCCCCCCAGGGATTACCTGGCACCCTGTCCTGTGGAGCCCGGACTTTCCTCTCGCGGCTCGTCGAAACTTACCGCCAGCGACTGCCTGGCCGACTCAGCAATGAGCCTACCTCGACTGCCTGATTCGCGCCACCCGATTTCGGATCCTGCAGGAGGCCCAGCGGAATCGCCAGAATCAATGGGGGGCTGAAAGGCTGAGGGCCAGATCGTAGAGCTCACGGCGCTTACGCCCAAGCAGTTGGGCACCGAGGCGAGCTGCCTGAGCCGGTGGCAGCTCCCGGCAAAGAGTTTCCATGGTTCGCCTCACTTCCACCGGCGCTGCCTGCTCCCGGCAACCTTCCAGAACGAAGACAAACTCCCCACGCAGGTGGTCCTGCTCGACGAGCAGTTCATGAATCGCAGCGGGCGTATCACACAGATACTGCTCGTGACGCTTCGTCATTTCACGACCCACCATCAGGCGTCGCTCCGGAACCAGGCCTGCCAGGTCCTCGAGGCAAGAAGCGACACGATGCGGGGCTTCGAAAAAAACCACCGCCATTTCAAGGGACGCGAGCACGCTGAGCCGCTCTTTCCGCTGCGCGGCCTTGGCCGGCAGAAAACCCTCAAAATAGAAACGGCCACAGGGTATGGGAGAAACGGACAGAGCAGCCAGCAACGCGCTGGGACCCGGTACCGGAACAACGCCAAAGCCCTCCGACCAGCAGGATCTCACCAGCTCAAAACCAGGATCGGATAGCAGGGGCGTGCCGGCATCGGACACCAGCGCAACGTCGTTGCCAGCACGCAGGCTTTCCAGCAAAGACAGCGAAGCCGCCTGCTCGTTGTGGCTGTGCAGGGCCACCAGCTGGGGCCGTTTAACGCCGACGGCCTCTAACAGCACTCTGGTGCGTCTGGTATCCTCGGCAGCGATTTTCGCCACCGACGAAAGGACATTCACCCCTCGACGGGTCACGTCCTCCAGATTACCAATAGGCGTCGCCACGACGTAGAGCAAACCAGGCATGTCAGCAAAATCTTTCGCAACAGGGTTGCTCATTCTCGCAGCCTGGGGTTGCCAAAGCACGCCCGTCCCAACGGCTCCTCCTCCGGACCTCCGCGTGAGCACCGATGCCGCGTCTCCCGACGCGCTGGCGCAACGCGCAGCCGCCGCCGGAACCTCAAAGCAGGCGGCCACCCTGTATCTGCAGTCCGCCCGGCTGTACTACGACGAAGACCAGCAGGCAGCAGCTCGCCAGAGCTTTTCGGCCATCCGGGTGGCGGACCTCGAAGATGCGGACCTTGCAGCCTATCTCCTGCTGAATGCCGAGCTGGCCATAGCCGACGGGGAGTACCCACGTGCCAGGGCGTCCCTGATGACCATAGACGCGGAAGATCTGCCAGACCCCCTGAGACTCGACCTGACAGAGGCCCGATTGCTGGCCGCGGAGGGAAACCCGGCGTCTGCTGCCCGACGCCTGATGTCAGTTGATGCGCCAACAAACGACGTGAATACGCTGCAGGCGGTAAACGACGCCGTCTGGACGTACCTCAACCAGCTTTCCGCCCTGGAACCAGAGGCTTCGACGGCCAGCTCGGAACAGGTAGAACAAGGTTGGTTTTCCCTGCGTCAGACGATGCTGGAGAGTTTCTCCCTGGCTGATCAGGTCGCAAGGCTCAGCAGCTGGCAAAAGGCCTGGCCCAATCACCCGGCAGCGACCAACCTGCCTTCCGGCCTGAAGGCCGTGAAGGCAGATATTCGGCCTCCGGCCCGCGTTGGGCTGCTGCTGCCCCTCAGCGGCTCTCTGTCCCGCGCCGGCAGGGCGGTGAGGGAGGGCTTCATCGCGGCTTATCTGCGATTCGGGCGCAACGCCAGCTTCAACCTCACCCTGTACGACACCGCAAGCGACTCCGTGTCCAACCTATACGAGCAGGCCTTGGTCGACGGCATGGACCTGCTGGTCGGCCCACTCCGCAAAGAAAGCGTCGTGGAGATCAACGGCCTGAACCCGGAGGTCCCGGTGCTGGCCTTGAACTACCTGACGACGGAGCAGCCCGCGACGAACCTGCTGCAGGTGGGTCTCGCCATCGAGGATGAGGCAGAAAGCATCGCGGCAAGGTTGAAACGGGACGGCGCCAAGCGGTTGCTGCTGCTGCACAACGACGAGAACTGGGCCATTCGCGCCTCCAGAACCCTCCGCTCGCAGTGGCGGGGGCCGCTCACCCAGCAAACCGTGATGGACCTCAAGACCATCACCGAATCCGTCGGGGCCGGGATGTTCGTAGCGGCCAGCGAGTCCCGTCGAAACGAGCTGTCAGAAGTGCTGAGAGAAGATCTGCAGTTCCTCCCGAGAGCCCGAGGCGACATAGATGCGGTGGTGGCGTTGATTACCAACATCGAGGCCAACGCGCTGGTGCCGGCCTTGAGGTTCCACTTCGCCCAGGACCTGCCGGTATACGCCAGCTCCCAGGCGGTAAGGGGCGCGTCTCCACAGGACCTTCGGGAACTGAGCGGGTTCCTCATCAGCGAATTACCGTGGTTTGTCCTGGAAAATTCTACCTATACGGAGATGAATGAAGCATTCGGTCTCAGCGCCGACCCTCTGTCCCCGTTATACGCCCTCGGAGTCGACGCGTTTCGGCTGTGCGACCGGCTACCGTTGTTCAGCAGTGGCGCCATCGCGCAACTCCTTGGCAGTGCGGGAGCCCTGCGAATGGAAGAAGGCGGCCGGTTCAAAAGGGAAATGGCCTGGGGGCAGGTCGTAGACAGCCGACTGGCCCCGGAATCTCGAACTTCAGGCCGCTAGTTGCCCGGTCGCGAACAACTGCAAACGGGTCAGTGGGCTGAGAAGGCGTCTGAACAGTTCCTCCGCGCAAACGGTTTGAAGTTCCTGGCGCGAAACTTTCGCTGCCGGCGCGGCGAAGTAGATCTGATCATGAGGGACGGCGATGTCCTGGTGTTCATCGAGGTGCGATACCGTCGTTCCCAGCGCTTCGGCGGCGGCCTGGAAAGCGTCACCGCAAGCAAACGCCGGCGCCTGTTTGCCGCAGCCGGCTTTTTCCTGGCGCAGGGCAGCACGGATCCAACGGATCCGTGCCGGTTTGACGTGGTATCCGTCTCACGCGGAAACTACGGGCCGGAATTTCAATGGGTCAGGAATGCTTTCACTCAGGATGGTTGACGGCATCTTGCAAGCCGTGCTCTTGCTCGTGCTTCTGTCCGGCTGCACAACGCTGTCGAGCGACCCCAGATCGAGAACGACCGGCGCCTATCTGGACGACGGCGCCATTGAGTCGCTGGTCATTCGGGCCATCAGGCAGTCTGATCCCGGGTTCGATTCCGCTCATCTCGTGGTCGTAAGCTACAACGCCCTGGTACTTCTCGCCGGCCAGGTGGACACCGAAGCGTTGAAGGAAAAAGCTGCGGAGGTGGCGTCAAGTCTGGCGAAGGTCCGCGGGGTGCACAACGAGGTGGAAGTGCGCGGCCCCACTTCGCTGATGGCGAGAACCAACGATGCGTGGTTGACCAGCAAGGTCAAGAGCAAACTCATCGCGAACAGGCGCCTGCAAGGTTCGCGCATCAAGGTTGTCACTGAGGATGGCGTTGTTTATCTGATGGGGTTGATCCCGAGAGAAGAAGGAGACGAAGCGGCCGAAACTGCGCGCACCGTATACGGCGTGCAGAAAATAGTGAAAGTGTTCGAGTACCTCTGACCACTCTTCGCCCAAGAATCGGCCGATTCCGCCGGAGATCGCCGCGAAGTTCCCACCCGTCGCTACTTCACGACCTTCAGGTGACTGGACCCCGGCGCCTTGGGCCCCGGCTGATCGGGCCCACCTTCTGGCCCTCCTTCGGGGCCTCCGTCGGGTTCGAGATCTGGAAAATCTTCCCGCTCGAAACGCATACCCTCTCCCGTTTCCTTCGCGTAGATGGCCCTGAGGCTGGCCATGGGCAGATAAAGCGAAAACGGGCGCCCTCCAAACCTGCTGTCACAGGTCACGACCTGATCTTCGATTTTCAGGTCTCGAACGGCTGCCGGCGACAGATTGAGAACGATCTTGCCGTCGTTGACGAACTCCGTAGGGACAACCACGTTCGATCCCTCCGCATCCACCAGTATGTAGGGCGTCAGATCGCTGTCCATAATCCACTGATAGAGCGCTCTGAATAAGTAGGGGCGTTTCGGCTTGATGGCCATGGACGATCCCTTGGTTGCCGGCAGCGGATCGCGTATCCGCTACTCCTGCATCTCCAGTTCAGCCTCCGTTAAGCTGGCCCGAAACGTTTCCCGACCAAACATCATGCTCATATAGTTCTGCAAGGGTCTGGTGGAGCGTTCCGGCAGCGCAATGTCAACCGTCTTCAGGCGCCAGAGGATGGGCGCGACGCAACAGTCAACGAGCGTGAACTCTTCGTTCATGAAAAACGGCTTCTCGCTGAAGATGGGGGCAACGGCAATAATGCTCTCCCGCAACTCTTTTCGGGCCCTGGTAATTACGGTTTCCCTGCCCTTCCCCGCCATGAGGATGTCCAGCCGCCCGCTCCATTCCTTTTCGATGCGGGTAATCCAAAGCCTGGAGAGCGCGCGCTGTACCGGATACACAGGCAGCAGCGGCGGGTGGGGAAAGCGCTCATCCAGATACTCCATGATGACGTTAGCCTCATACAGCACCAGATCCCTGTCCAGCAGCGTCGGAAGACTGTTGTAGGGATTGATTTCGGCCAGGTCTTCAGGTTTGTTGCCGGGATCGACATCGATGATGTCTACCGTAACCCCTTTTTCGGACAGAACCATACGCACTCTATGGGAGTAGTGATCCCGTGCATCAGAAAACAGGGTCATGGAAGATCGCTTGGTGACTAAACTCATGAAGGTTTACCTAAAGCCAGAATCAAAAACTAACGAACGCGAGAAACCGCTGCCGAAGCACGCGCGCGGGCCAGCAACGGTGACATAAGCGTCAGCGTACGGCCTTGTTGTATTCCCTTCCCAAAAGCCAGGTGAAGACGAAGAGTATCACCAGGAACAGCAACACGTAGACGCCCAGACGATGGCGCTCCAGGCGGCTGGGATCACCCACGTAGTAGAGGAAGTTGGTGATGTCGTACACCGCCTGATCGTATTCCTCTGCCGTGTAGAGACCGGTCCCTTCCTCAAGCACGAGCTGACCGCACTTCTCTTCGGTAATGGCCTGGCCAGGTACGAGCGGATCCCGCATCTCGCCGCCGTTCTCGGCGATCTTCGGTACCTGGATGCAGGCGGAGCGTTGGACACCCTGCAGGTCCAGCAACGCGTGCGGCATGCCAACGTTCGGAAAAACCTTATTGTTCACCCCCAGCGGCCTGGTGTCGTCCATATAGAAGGTTTTCAGATAGTTGTACAACCAGTCGGCCCCTCGAACCCGGGTGACCATGGTGATGTCAGGCGGCGGCGCGCCGAACCAGTTCTTCGCCTGCTCCATGTCCATGGCGTTCGTCATCAGCTCGCCGATCTTCTGCCCCGTAAACACCAGATTCTCCAGCGCTAGGTCGTGGGGTATCTGCAGATCGTCGGCGGTGCGCTCGTAGCGTTGATACTGCAAGGAATGGCAGCCGATGCAGTAATTTACAAAGAGACGAGCCCCGTTCTGCAGCGACGGCAAGTTCTCAAGATCCGGATCCATGGGCTCCATGGGCCAATCGGAGGTAGAGGCAGCAGACAGGACACCGGGAAGAAGAACAAGAGCAACGAGGAATCGGCTGATTTTCATTGAACGGTCACCCTTTCCGGAACCGGCTTGGTCTTTTCTACTCTCGTGTACCAGGGCATGAGAACGAAGTACGCAAAGTAGATGACCGTGAAGATCTGCGCCGCCGCCGTTGCCACCGGAGAGGGCGGAACCAACCCCAGATACCCGAGAATGATGAAGCTGACCACGAAAAGCGCGAGCATCACCTTCGAAGCCATGCCTTTGTAACGGATGGATTTGACCGGGCTGCGATCTAGCCAGGGCAGGGCGGCGGGCAAGACGATCGCACCGGCCATCACTACCAAGCCCCAGAACTTGGCTGTCAGCCCAAAGAGCGGGAACGTGGCCGCCCGCAACATTGCATAGTATGGGGTGTAGTACCAGACCGGGGCGATGTGCTCCGGCGTCTTGAGCGGGTTGGCCTGCTCGAAGTTAGGCTTTTCGAGGAAGTAGCCGCCCATCTCCGGCGCGAAAAAGACGATGGCGCAGAAGATGATCAGGAACCCTACGATCGCTGGCAGATCGTGGCCAATGGTGTAGTAGGGATGAAACGGAATCGCATCCAGCGGAACACCGTTCTCGTCTTTATTCTTCTTGACGTCGACGCCATCCGGGTTATTCGACCCAACTTCATGCAAGGCCACGATGTGGACGAATACCAATCCGATCAACGCCAGTGGCAACAGGATCACGTGCAGTGCAAAGAAGCGGTTGAGCGTGATATCCGAGATCGAGTAGTCGCCGCGAATAATTTCGACGAGCGCGTCACCGACAACCGGAATCGCACCGAACAGCGAGATGATCACCTGTGCGCCCCAGTAGGACATCTGGCCCCAGGGCAGCAGGTAACCGGCAAAGCCTTCGGCCATCAATACGAAGAAGATCAGCATGCCGATCAGCCAGATCAACTCGCGCGGCTTCTTATACGAACCGTAGAGCATCGCACGGAACATGTGCAGGTAAACGACGATGAAGAAGAACGATGCCCCCGTCGAATGCATGTAGCGAATGAGCCAGCCCCATTCGACATCGCGCATGATGTACTCAACCGATGCAAACGCCTGCGCGGCTGCCGGCTTGTAATTCATCGTCAGGAAAATACCCGTCAACAACTGGATCGCCAGCACGACAAACGCAAGCACGCCGAACACATACCACCAGTTGAAATTCTTTGACGCGTAATACTTGGTGACGTGATGCTCCATCGTTTTAGTCAACGGGAAGCGATCATCGATCCACTTCATAAGGCCGCCCTGTGGCTTGCCAACTTCTGCTTCGATTCTCGCCATTACGCTGCTCCCGAGTCCTGACCGATCAGAATCAGGTCGTCCCTGACGAATCGGTGCGGCGGAACCCGCAGGTTAGTCGGTGCCGGGACGCCCTTGTAGACGCGACCGGCGAGGTCGAACCTCGAGCCGTGGCACGGGCAGAAAAAGCCACCACCCCAGCCTTCGGCCGGACGTACCTCGAAATCCTCGAGCGGCGCGCAACCAAGGTGGGTGCACGAACCCTCGACGATCAGGTATTCGGGTTTGACCGAACGCGTCTCGTTGGCCGCGTAGTCAGGCTGCTGCTCGACGACCTCGGAATTCGGGTCGCGCAGCTCATCGACGACGTCAGTCAGGCTGGCCAGCATCCTCTCGTCGCGGCGCAGGACAAATACGAGCCTGCCACGCCAGAGAACACGGACCAACTCGCCAGGCTGTATCGAGCCCAGAGGTACTTCAACCGGCGCGCCAAGCGCTTGAGCGCGGGCACTGGGCTTCAGTGAAGACAGGAAAGGTATTGCAACAAACCCGGCGCCAACGGCTCCGGTCACAACGGTTGCAACGGTCAGAAAATGACGCCTATTGCGATCAAGGTCGTCTTCGGTCATCAGGCACTCCCATAAGCCGCTCTATTCGACGGCCCCAAATTCAGCGCTTTTTTTGCTTTATGTCGATACTGGTAGATTTGCAGCAAACCCGGTTTGCCGTCAGGATGACGATTACCCCGGACCTAGGTGCGGAACCACGGCGCATTATACACGCGGCCAATCGAAATTGGCTAGGTGCTAACAACGGACATTTCAGGATAGCCAGGACGTCGGGTGGCAAATTTCAAGTCAGCTTTTGTCTTTGTTTTACAGTCGATCGTCGTCGGCCTGGCGGTCGCGTTCCTTGTCGTACTCGTCCGTCCCGACCTGATGCCGGGGATCGGCGATTCTGGGGGCAGCCCCGCCAGCTATGCGGATGCGGTCAGCGCCAGCGCTGGATCGGTCGCCAACATCTACACCAAGCGCCTCGTCCAGGAAAGCGATAATGTCACGGCGCGCACCCGTTT
>CAMYJX010000049.1:20138-29252 GCA_947258825.1 uncultured Pseudomonadales bacterium | reverse complement strand
CTTACCCGGGCCCCGGAAGGGGGCTGTACCCCGCCGCCCGACAAACCTCCAATCAGGCGTCTTTATATTCCGGCGGCCGTTTCTCCAGAAACGCGGACACCCCCTCCCGCATATCGCCGGTAGTGGACGCCAGAATCTGCTGGCGGTCTTCCATGGCAATGGCGGATTCCAGGCTGGGCGCATCCACACTCATGTTCAGACACTCCTTGGTCAGGCGCACCCCCACCGGAGAGTTACCCAGTATTTCCCGCGCAATGGCTCGACCGGCATCGGCAATGCCGTCTTCAGACACCACATCGGATACCAGGCCCACCGCCCTGGCCCGCTCCGCGTCGATGAAACGACCGGTGAGCAGCAGCTCGGAGGCCAGCGAGCTGCCCACCAGGCGCGGCAGAAAATAGCTGACCCCGACATCGCAGGCGGTCAGGCCGATGCGGATGAACGCCGCATTCATCCGCGCCTTCGGGCCGGCAATGCGGATGTCCGACGCCAGGGCCAGCGCAAACCCGCCGCCGCTGGCCGGACCGTGAATGAGGGAGATCACCGGCTGTGGCGCCCGGCGCATGCGCATGACGATCTCGCTGACCCGGCGTTGCACCCGCAAACCGGTGACCGCGCCCGCTGGCTCCGCCCGTTCCTCTTTGAGATCCAGCCCGGCGCAGAAACCCCGCCCGGCACCGCGCAGAATGACCACCCGCACCTCATGATTGGTATAAAGAGCGCCGAAGTAATGCTGCAGCTCCAGCATCATGGTGCGGCTCATGGCATTGAGCGCCTCCGGGCGATTGAGGGTCAGCCAGTCTATCGGGCCCTCCTTTTCGACCAGCAGCGTCTCATAGCTGCCATCGGGATTGACGCGAGGACTGTAGAAGTCGGCATTGGTATCGCTCATCGGGCAGTTCTCCTGTTAAGCATCTTTCAGTAAGCATGTTCTAGTTAGAGTCTTTCAATAAGAGTCTTTCAGAGAGAGTCAGGGGGCCCTGACACGGGCCTCGGCTCGCCGTGGTGGCTGGTCATCCAGACGACGCCATCCTGGCGATAGAGCACCAGGCCGTCCAGAAAGGCTACCTCCGGTCCGTGGACCGCTTGCTGCAGCAGTCGATCCCGCAGCAGATACAACGTCATGTCGTGAGACACGCAGACGTCAAGCTGGCGACGGGCAACCGACGCGTCGAGCTTATCCGTAAGCACCCGCAGAATCAGCCCGGCGGCGATATCCGCCGGCATCATGGTGTCGCCGGGAACCTGTCCCGAAATCCAGTTCTGCAGGTAGGGAATCAGGCCACCGGCCTGCTGCATGCCCTTCCACATTTTCATCTGATCCAGCGCGTAGAAGACCCCCAACGCTTCCAGCGGCCGATGCCTGGTGGCCTGTCCGCCCGCTGCGGTGTGCCCTTCAAGCACCAGCGAAGCGGTTTCCATGCAGCGCTCCGGCGGGCTGGCATAGCCCCGCAGGGTCAGGTTCTTGGGAAGCCGGCCGCCCAGCTCCCGGGCCAGCCTTCGCCCCTCCTCGGTGAGCGGGTTTACGAGATCGTGCCGATCCGGCGCGAACTCGCGCGCCGAGTGGCGCATCAGCACTACCGCGTGTTCGACGCCCGCATCGAGTACCCGATGCAGCAGATCTATGGTGGATTCCCCGTAAGCGCTCAAGCTTCAATTCCGTAGAACATGATTACCTTCTGTATTAGTATCAAACTCGATCCGCGTTTTCGCATGTTTTTCATCGGCAGCCGCGAACGCCAGCACCAATAACACCGAAATAAATCAAAGGGGGAGCTTATGGACTTGGGTATTTCTGACCGCGTCAAACCGCTGATGGCGGACATCCAGCGCTACATCGACGATCACATCGTTGCCAGCGAGCCGATCTTCGCCAGGCAGGTAGAGGAAGGCGGCCGATGGTGCGAAACCCCGGTGATGGCAGAAGTGAAAGAAAAGGCCAAGGAGCGCGGCCTGTGGAATTTTTTCCTGCCTGACAGCGAGCGCGGTGCCGGGCTCAACAACGTGGACTACGCCCACATCGCCGAGATTCTCGGCAAGTACCCCATGGCCTCGGAGGCGATGAACTGTGCCGCGCCGGACACCGGCAACATGGAGGTCATCGAGCGTTACGGCTCCGAGCAGCAGAAAGAGCAATGGCTGCAGCCCCTGCTGGACGGCAAGATCCGCTCGGCATTCGCGATGACCGAACCCCAGGTCGCCTCGTCCGATGCAACCAACATCAGCATGGAAGCAAGGCTGGAAGGCGATGAGTGGGTGCTGAACGGCGAGAAGTGGTGGACCTCCGGCATCGGCGATCCCCGCTGCAAAATCATGATCGTGATGTGCGTGACGGAGCCCGACGCGCCGCGTCATTCCCGGCAGTCGCAGATCCTGGTTCCCGTGGACACCGCCGGAGTAGAAGTCCTGAAGATGATGCACGTCTTCGGCTATGACGATGCCCCTCACGGCCACGGCCACGTCAGGTTCACCGATGTGCGGGTGCCCAAGGACAGCATCATTCTGGGGTCCGGTCGAGGCTTCGAAATCGCTCAGGGCCGCCTGGGCCCGGGCAGGATTCATCACTGCATGCGATCCATCGGGGTGGCGGAACGCGCCCTCGAGCTGATGTGCCGGCGGGCGACGTCCAAGGAAGCTTTCGGCAAGAAGCTCGCGGACCTGGGCGGCAACTACGACAAGATCGCGGACGCGCGCATCAATATCGAGATGGCTCGACTGCTGACGCTCAAAGCCGCCTGGATGATGGACACGGTGGGCAACAAGGTGGCCCGCAGCGAGATCGCCCAGATCAAGGTGGCGGTACCGAACATCGCGCTTCAGGTGATCGACGACGCCATACAGATACACGGCGGCGCCGGCGTGTCTCAGGTCTTCCCGCTTGCCAAGATGTACTCTGGGCAGCGAACGCTGCGCCTGGCAGACGGTCCCGACGAGGTGCATCGCCGGACGGTGGCGCGGATGGAGCTGGGCAAATATCCGGACACCGAAGAAGTGCGGACCGACGTCTGGGGAACCTGATGGCAGTCGGGGAAACCTGACCAGAGCATCGCCATTCCGGACCGGTCTCCATTGGGGGGGAAGACGACATGGGAAGGCTGGATGACAAGGTAGCCGTAATCACGGGAGCCGGCCGCGGTATTGGCCGCGAAATCGCCCTGCTGATGGCCCGCGAGGGCGCCCGCATCGTGGTCAACGATCTGGGAGGAAATCAGGACGGCACCGGCAGCGGCATGATCGCCGACGACGTGGTCGCGGAAATTCGCGACCTGGGAGGCGAAGCGGTCTCCAACCTGGATTCCGTCTCAGAGGTGCATGGGGGCGACAGGCTGGTAGCCACCGCTCTGGAAGCCTTCGGCGCCATGGACATCCTGGTCAACAACGCCGGCATCCTGCGTGACCGCACGATCTTCAACATGGAGGAGGCGGACTGGGATGCGGTGCAGGCCGTGCACCTCAAAGGCCACTACGCCTGCTCGCGGCCCTTCGCCCGCTACATCCGGGAGAACAACCGCACCGGCTGTCGCATCGTCAATTTTTCCAGCGTTTCAGGTCTGATCGGCAATTTCGGTCAGGCCAACTACGGCGCGGCAAAAGCGGGCATCGCCGGATTCTCCAGAGTCCTGGCCCTGGAGCTCGCGAAGTACGGCTGTACCGTGAACACCATCTCTCCCGGAGCGCTGACGCGGATGACCATCTCGCTGCGTGAGAACCGGGGTGAACAGGTCAGCAACGATGATCTGGAGCAGGCGGGGCCGCATCATATCGCTCCCATCTGCGTATGGCTGGCAACGGATGCTGCGGCCCGGATCACCTCGCAGATTTTCCATACCGGCCGCGGCGGCATTGCCATCATGCAGCAGCCGGCCATCATCAAGCAGTTCCACAAGTCCTCGGACGTGTGGACCATGGAAGAGCTGGACCGCTACGTGCCACAGCTCATGGCGGCCAAGAAGGCCCACGACGATGCGGTGCGGCAGTCGTCTATTCCGGTCAACATCGACTGACCCGCGCCTCCGGTTTGGACTCAGCCGCTACCCTTGTAGCCGCTACAGGTAGTACACCCAGCGGAAATAAGCCGAAGTACCGCCACCTGCAGTGAGCACGGATCCGGCGGGGTCCCGGGTAAGCGGCACCCCGCCGAACTCGTCACCCCGCCCGCCGAGGGGATGCACCACGCCCAGGTCGATACGCTGATGGTCGGTGGGTTCAAAGCTCAGCTGGGTCTGCAGCAGCACGCTGGCGTCCTGCAGGTTTCCGATGAGCGTCGCGGTGTGATTCCACAGCGGGTGCCACTCCACGTTGGTACCGACGGCCAGATAATCGCGCATCAGGTTGAACAGCTCGCCGCGGCCGAGGCGTTCCACCAGCGGCAGTGGGTAGTCGATTACTCCATCGGGCAGCTCCCGCACGCCGAAGCTGTTGTGAAAATACTCGCCGTAAACGTAAACGTTGCGCCCGCCCAGCACCAGGCTGTAGTCCACGTTCAGAAGCCCTGAGAGCTTCCAGTTCCCGGAGTTCAATCGGGTCGCCGCCAGATCGCTGCGCAGCATGGCGCCCCCCAGCGGCCAGCGCACGGCAAGCCCGTAGACGGCATCCTCGTAGTGCTTGCCAGCGAGCAGTTCAAGTTCTCCTTCGCCCACAAACAGCCGCCATTTTCCGGCGAGGCTGGCGGCATCACGAGAGACCTTTCCCTGAGCATCCCGCCGACCCACCGCCAGCACCTGCAGATCGCTGCCGCCGGGAAAAAGGCGCTCCAGCAGCATCAGGTCGTCGCCCGTCTTGTAGTCCTTGTCTACGGCGGTAGGAGAGAACGGATTGAACAGATCGAGGGTCTGGAACACCAGCCCGTTACCCCAGCTGACCGCGTCACGGCCGAGGGTGAGGCTCCAGGCACCCGGGCTATAGCGAACGGCCAGCCGATCGAAGCGATGCAGCAGACGATGCCGCCCGCCTTCGTCGAGCTCCCAGGTGAGATCCAGCACCCGTCGTGTATCGCTTTCCGGGACCCGATCCAGCGTTCGCAGGGGCACGCCGGGAAACCGGGTCGATTCCGCTCGGGTCAGGGTCGTGCTGTGGTCGACGATCAGCTGCAGCGGACCCTGGCGATGCCGAACCATCAGCCGGAGATCGATGTCGTCGGCATATTCCGGCGTGCCCGTCTCCCGGCGCAGCAGATCTTTCTCCGGCAGGGCCGTAAGGCTGCCGAACCACTTCAGGCGCGCATCCAGCTCCCAGCCAGCCGCAGGCACCGCCACGAGCAGCGTGGGGATGATCAGCAGCAGCCAGCTGCCCAACCCGTGCCGCAACATCATGGAAATACAGCGCCCGCTAAGCGTCGGCAGCGGACGCTTCGGCGGCCGAATCTTCGACGATGGCACCGTCCCGCAGCTTGACCTGGCGCCTGGCAATCTGCATGACCATGGGGTCGTGAGTGGCGGTGATGATCGTCACCCCGTGGGACTCGTTGAGGTGACGCAAGGTCTGCAGCAGATCTTCCGTGGTGGCGGAATCAAGGTTGGCGCTGGGCTCGTCCGCCAGCAGCAGCACGGGATTGGTGACGATGGCCCGGGCAATGGCGACCCGCTGCTGCTGTCCGCCGGACAGCTCTCCCGGGCGGCGATGCAGCAGGTCGCCGATGCCCAGCTCGCTGAGCATGCGCTCGGCGCGCTCGTGGCGCTCGGCGGCCGCAACGCCCTGCAGCTGCATGATGAACTCGACGTTTTCCAGGGCGGACAGCACGGGTACCAGGTTGTAGGCCTGAAATACGAAGCCCATTTTGCGCAGCCGCAGGTCTGACAGCTGGCTCTCGGACAGGGAGCCCAGGTCGACCCCGTCCACCTCCACAGAACCGGATGTCGGGCGATCCAGACCGCCGATGATGTTGAGCAGCGTCGACTTCCCCGAACCCGAAGGGCCCGACAGGCTGACGAACTCTCCGCTTCGAACAACGAAATCCACCCCGCGCAGCGCGTGCACCGGAACCGCGTCATCGGAATAGGTCCGGGTCACGCCACGGCAGTTCACCACCAGATCACTCATCGACGCAATGCCTCGAGAGGTTTGACTCTTACCGCCCGCCAGGCGGGATACAGACTGGCCAGCACACCGAAAACCAGGCTCATGATGGCCACCAGAACCAGATCGCCCGGCAACAGCCGGGGCACCAGAAGGCTGCGCATCCCGGCGAGCTCCACCCCTTCGGCCCATGCCGACAGGTCAATGCCGTCTGCCAGCCAGGCGGTGAGAAGCGAACCGATCCCCAGACCGACGAGTATCCCCAGCGCCATGATCAGCGTGGATTCCAGCACCACCTGAACCACTACCGCGCCCGGTCGCATACCCAGCGCACGCAGCATGCCGAACTCGCGCACGCGCTCCATGACCGAGGTGATGAGGGTGTTTACCAGGCCGAATATCAGCGCCCCCATCATGATGAGAAACCAGATGAAGATGGCGCTGTCGGCAAAAGCAAACATGGCGGCAGCCTGAGGTTCCAGCTCCTGCCACCGCAGCACGTCCAGACCGGTGAAATAGTCCATGAGCCTCCCCCGGACAGAGAAACCCTCAACGGTGCTGGCGCCTTCTTCCAGCAGGCGAATGGAAACCTCGGTTACGACGTTGGCGTCCAGCAGGACCTGAAGCGCGGTTACGCCGGTGAATACGAAGGCTTTTTCCAGGCCTGTGCCGTCGGCGTCATAGAGTCCGGCAATGCGGAACCCGGCCTCGCGGTTCAAACCGTCGCTGCCCTGAGTCATGATCACGAGCCGCCTTCCAACCCCGGTCTGAAGCTGTTCTGCCAGCGCCTTCCCCACCAGCAACCGCGCATCCTCCGGCGATGCCAGGGGCTCACCGGTATAGCTCGCGCTGCCGATAAACGAGATACGCTCGCTGGCCGGGTCCACGCCCACCAGCTGAATGCCTCGGGTTTCCCGCTCGCTGAGGACGACGGCAGGTACCTTGATTCGTGCCGCCCAGCCGTCAATGAGCTCCGCCGGCAGGTCCGGGGTCCACCCTTCGGCAAGAACGAAGCTGTTTTCTATGCTGGGATCGTCGCGGTAGCCCGGTGCGAGCACTTTGAAGTCGCCCGTCAGGTTGACCACCGCCGCTTCTCGCATGTCGTACTGAAAACCCCGAATCAGGCTGTTCATGAATGTGACGCCGCCGACGGCAACGCAGATGGCCAGCAGCAGCATGAAAGTGCGACGGCGATGACGCAGCAGATTTCTTCTGGAAAGCTGAAACAGCAAACTGAGAGGCATCCGTCTACTCCAGAGCCCGCAGGGCGGAAGCCGGTTGCAGGCGCCAGACGCGCAGGACTGAAATCCAGGCCGCCAGCTGGGTACCCGCAAACATCACCAGGGTCGCAATCAGTGCCGCCGGCCAGCTGAAATCCGGGAACATCCGATCCGGCATGTTGTAGCGGGCGAGCACCTCGCCGGCATCCGCCGGCAGCGGCAAGCCCACGCCGCTCAGCCAGCCGATCAGAGCCCCCGACAGGGACAGACCCAGCAGAACGCCCAGCGCGCACATCCAGAAGGCTTCGCCGCTGAGCTGACGGACGATGGCCCCCGGGCGCATCCCCAGGGCCATCAGCATGCCGAACTCCGGGGTACGCTCGAACACCGTCATCAGAAAACTGTTCACGACGCTGAAAGTGACGATGATGGCAATCATGGCGAAAAACAGCTGCGCGCCGATCCTCTTCAGCTCGATGGTCTGACGGGCTTCGGCCATGAGATCCGTCCACTCCAGCACCCGTCGTCCCGGACCGGCCAGCGTCCGGGCAACCTGGGGGCTCCTGGAAACGTGGTCGAGGACAACGGCCAGCACGTGAACCTGATTTTCAGGCAGATTCCAGGCAGTCCGGAAGTCTGCCAGAGGAATCTGCACAAAGGCACGGTCGAGGGCCGGCTGGCCGGTGTCGAACAGACCAACCACTTCCGCCACCGTCGCCGCCACGCCGCCTTCCAGCGCGGTGCCCAGCAGGACGAGCTCGTCGCCCGGGGAAAGACCCAGATTCCGGGCCAGCCCCACGCCAACGAAGGCCTCTCCGGGACCCTGCAGATAGCGCCCGGCAACCACCATGCCCGGCAGGCTCGACGCGGCCTGCTCCCGGGAAAAATCGACGCCGACGATCTGCGTGCCAAAGCTGCGCTCCCCGGACGAGGCGAGGGCAAATGCCTGAACCCTCGGCAACACCGCGCTGACGCCGCGCTGACCCTTGGCCAGGGTCATGAGCGCTTCGACGTCGGTAAGGGTGTGTTCCAGCGCCGGATCGTCCTGAAACTGGTCGTGCTGCACCTGCACATGGCCGGTGAGCAGACGGGCAACGTTGTCCACCATGATCCCGAAGCTGCCGTCCTGCATGGACATGGCGAACACCAGCATCCAGACGGCGAACGCAATGCCACCGGCGGTAAGCCAGGTCCGGCGCCGGTTGCGCCAAAGATTCCGCCAGGCCAGGCGCCAGGTCGACATGCGGCGGCTGCGCCACGCCGCGCCGGGGTGGACGCGGGGGATGTCATTGGTCAGCGTTCTGCCCGTCATGCGTCGCCCCGCAGCGCCTCAGAGGGCACGAGCCGGCGCACCCGCCAGGACGGTATCAACGCTGCCAGTTGAGTACCCAGCAGCATCACCAGCGGCGCGGTGAGCAGCGCTTCCGGAGCAAAGGTAGGGTACATCCGCGTGGGCATGTACATCTGGCCAGCCAGCTGCTCCATCTCCTCACCGAGATAAATGCCCACCTGCTTCAGCCACAGAACCAGCAGCAGCGCCAGGCCCAGGCCGCCTGCAGCCCCGAGCAGCCAAACGAAAAATGCCTCCCACTGGAGCATGCGCATGATTCGACCGGGACGCATCCCGATGGAAAGCAGCACGCCGAATTCCCGGGTACGTTCGAAGACGGTCATGATGAAGGTGTTCACCACGCTGAACGCCACCAGAATCATGATGATCCAGTAAAAGAAAGCGGCGCTGATACGATCGACGGCGATGGCCTGCTGCAGGTCGGGCAGTACTTCATGCCAGGGACGCACCGACAGGCTCACATCCGGGGACGGCCGGCCTTGCAGCGCAGCCGCAATCCGCGCCGCGGTTGCATCCACGGTGCCCAGG
>CAMYJX010000049.1:0-20126 GCA_947258825.1 uncultured Pseudomonadales bacterium | reverse complement strand
TTCTGCACGGCGGCCAGCGGCGCCCAGATCCCCGGGCGCTCCAGCGCGCTCTGCCCTGAGCGGAACAGACCCACGACCTCGATGGCCATAGCTGCAACCCCGCCCCCCGCGGCCGTTCCCAGGACAACGACCTCGTCGCCCACGCCGACCCCGAGATTGCGCGCCAACCCCTCACCTATCAGGCCGTCGTTGCCCCCCGAGACGCCGCTTCCTTCGATGATGCGTTCCTCGAGGCGGACGACCTGCGCCTCTGCTGGCGGATCTATGCCCATGATCTGAGCACCGAAGCTGCGCTCACCGGCCGAGGCCAGGGCAAAGGCCTCCACCCGCGGCGCGACGGCAACCACCGCGTCGACCTTGGCAACCTCGCTGAGAATCGCCGACGCATCGACGATGGTGTTCTCGAGTCGGTCATTGTCCACGTAAGCCGCATTCTGAACCTGCAGATGACCCGCAACCAGCGAGGTGGCGTTCTCCTGCATCGTCTCGTACCCGCCCAGCTGGATGCTCATCGCGGTCACCACCAGCAGCACGGCGAACGCCACGCCGCCGGCGGTGAGCCAGGTTCGCCTCCGGTTGCGCCCCAGGTTGCGCCAGCCGCTCCGCACCGTCAGCCAACGGGAGGCCGCGCCCGCGCCTGCCGCCTCTCCGGGTGCAGAGGGGGACGCAGCGCGGGCGCCGCTGACGGGTCTGGCAGGTGCTTCACTCAACCCCGCCGCTCCCCAGGCTTTCAGGAGTGGCACCGCTCTTCAGCGCAAACAGGGTAAAAAGCTCATCTCGAAGGGACAGATCGAAATCCGCCTCAAGGTAGTGGACCTCCGTGTAGTGATCCTCCTCGTCCAGCTTGGCCATGCGCATCCGCACGCCGAAGAGGCGCCCGCCCAGCTCGCCGATGTCGAGGGTTTCCATGCGCTTGAGCGGAATGAAGCTCTGATCGAAAAACGTCTGCGAAAGCAGAACGTAGTCGTCACGCAGAACGATTTCTTCCTTGCCCCAGACCACGGGCGCGTCGTCCCGTGGAACGGCTTCGACGGTGTAGATCAGATGCCCGTCGGCTTCCTCGGTATCCACCAGCTCGAGGTCGTAGAATTCCAGCAGCTTGTCGCTGCGGGACAGATCGTTGTAAGAGAAATCCGACCCCGCCCAACTCTGGGACATCAGGCTGAAGGGCAACCGTATGGTTCGATTGAGCTTCGGGGTGAAGGTCCACATCCGGTTGGCTTTCTTCAGCGTCGCGTTCCCCGCATCCCGGGCCGGCTCGGTAAAACGGATGAGAGCGTCTTCCCGACCACGGGTCCAGGCGACCAGACTGGAACTGCGCTCCCACTCCGGACGATGCACCCTCATGCTCATGCGCGCATAGGAAGTCCGACCGCGAGTGAGATCGATGGCGCCGGCGATGAGCGCTCTTGCGCTTAGGGGCGCGTCTGCGCCTGGGGCCGGCTGTTCCGCTGAAATCGCCGACAGCGGCGGAAACAGAGCCATCAACGGCGGAATAAGAGCAATCAGAACGAAAAGACTCCTGTTCATGCTCACCAGCCTCCAACTGGCTCTACCCACGCGTTGGCTCACCTTCGTCTATCTCCTATCTATCTGGAGAGAAGCACCCTCTTGAGCGGAGCACGGATTGAGCGGCGCGCGGATTGTTTTTGATTTGGCCTAAAGTTAGACTGAGTATAAATTATCACTTCGATGGTGCGGTGAAAAGCCTCCGGGAACGAAAAAAGGCTCAGGCCAGAGACAACATCGTCGCTGCCGCATCGGGACTGTTCGATCGCAACGGCTACCAGTCGGTAACCATGCGTGACATTGCGGCGGCAGCCGACGTCTCTTACCAGACCGTCTACAACTATTTTCCCGGCAAAGCCCGAGTGCTGCACGAAGTCCTGCTCAGTGAAGCGCGAAGCGTGGAACAACAGCTTTTTGCCGCTGTCTCCCCCAGCAGCAACGACTGGCCAGGCCTGGGTCCAGCCATGGATCATCTGGTGGTCAGCGTCTTCCGAATGCTCAAGCTGCATGAACGAGGCTACTGGCGAACCATCACGGCGGAGATGATTCGCCAGCCGGAGACCTTTGGCTCGCTGATGGGGCTCCTGGACGCAGAATTTCGCGCAGGCATGGCGGAGATTCTGCGTGGGGCTAGAGAGCGAGGAGAGATCGCCAGCAACGTCGATCTCGACGTGCTGACCCAGGTGGTGATCTATCTGATCGATCACGGGGCGCTACGCGTCATCAGCCTCCCGACCGCCGACGTGGACCAGGTAGCCGACGAGGTCGGGCGGCAGCTGGAAATCGTTCTCACGCCCTACCTGCTTGCTCCGTCAGACGCGAGCCCTTAGCTTGCAGCGTTGGTTGCCAGGGGAAAGATCGTGAACGAAATCTGCTGGGGCATCATCGGTACCGGCCGCATTGCCCGGGAGTACGCCAACGCTCTGATGGAGTCCCAGCACAATCGCCTCCTGGCCGTGGCCAGCCGGCGCGCTGAAGGCGCGGAGGCGTTTGCCCTCCTCTATCCGGAGGTCGTCGCCCGACAGACCTGCCAGCAGCTGCTGGACGATCCCGACGTAGACGCCGTCTACATCGCCACGCCGCATCCCCAGCACGCGGAATGGACAATCCGCGCGCTGCAGGCCGGCAAGCACGTGCTCTGCGAGAAGCCGCTGGGTATCAATCATCCCGAGGTGATGGCCATGGTCGATGCTGCCGAGCGGAGTGGGCGCTTTCTGATGGAAGCTTTCATGTACCGATGCCATCCTCAGACCCGTCGGCTGATTGAGCTGATGAACGATGGGGCCATTGGCAAGCTGCGGCACATCGAGGCCAGCTTCGGGTTTCACGCTCCCTTTGATGCCCAGAGCCGCCTGTTTGCAAACGATCTGGCCGGCGGTGGCATTCTGGACGTCGGCTGCTATCCCCTGTCGGCCGCTCGTCTGCTGGCCGGAGGGGAACCCACCTCCGTTGCGGCGCACGGCCACATCGGGGCCAGCGGCGTCGACGAGTGGGCAACGGCGCTGCTTCAGTTCGAGAACGGCCTGTCTGCCCAGATCGCCGCCGCGGTATCAGTCGAACTGGACAACAGCCTGAACCTCTACGGCAGCGCCGGCCGGATTCGGCTGACCAATCCGTGGCTGTGCTCGGACCGCCAGGGCAACTGGGGATTCGAGCTCACCCGCGCCGGGTGCGAGCCAGAGCGAATCGCCGGGCAGGCGCCTCCCCTCTACTTGCAGGAGGCCCAGCACGTGGCCTCGAAGCTTCACGAAGGCGCGCTCGAATCTCCACTGATGAGCTGGCAGGACAGCCAGAACAACGCGCTGGCGCTGGACGCCTGGCGAAGCGCGATCGGCCTCGAGTTCCAGCGGGAACGGCCGACGAGTCACCCGGGGCCCCTGCTGGGCGCACCGCCGCGGCGGCGAAAGGACGCCCCCATGAGCTACGGGGTAATTCCCGGACTCGAGAAATCCGTTTCTCATCTCGTCATGGGCTGCGACAACCAGCCTGGCATGAGTCACGCATCCATCATGTGGGATCGGTTCTTCGAGCTGGGCGGCAATGCTTTCGACACCGCCTACATCTACGGCGACGGGCAGATGGAAACCCTGCTCGGGCACTGGCACAGCCGCCGGCAGCTGCGCGACGAGCTGGTCATCGTCGGCAAAGGAGCGCACACACCGGACAATTTTCCGGACCGCATCAGTCCTCAGCTCACTGAATCTCTGGACCGCCTGCAGACCGACCACATGGACGTTTACTTCCTGCATCGCGACAACACCGAGGTTCCCGTAGCCGAGTTCGTAGATGCCCTGAACGCGGAAGTGAATGCCGGTCGCATCAGGACCTTCGGGGGTTCGAACTGGACCCTGGCGCGAATTCGCGCGGCCAATGACTACGCAGCCGCGCGCGGCCTGCAGGGTTTCAGCGCCGTATCCAACAACTTCAGCCTGGCCCGGATGGTTGCGCCCATCTGGCCGGGGGTCGAAGCGGCCTCTGCCCCCGAGTTCCGCCGCTACCTGGTGGAGACCGGCATGGCGCTGCTGCCATGGTCGTCCCAGGCCCGCGGCTTCTTCACGCCTTGGGCCGGCGCGGTAATCGCCGAAGCAGCGCGGGAGAATCCGGTGATCACCCGCATGCAGCCCACGGTGGCGGAGTTAGAGGGTACATGGTTTGCGCCGGACAACTTCGAACGTCGCAACCGGGCGGGGCACCTGGCCGAGGCCCTGGGCGTGGAGATGATCAACGTGGCGTTGGCCTACGTGCTGCAACAGCCGTTCCCCTGCTTCCCGCTGATCGGGCCCAGAACGCTTGCCGAGATCCACAGCTGCACGGCCGCGTTGGCCATCGAGCTCACCGGGGACCAGCTGCGCTGGCTCAACATGGAGGATTGACTGCCGCTGGCGCTCAGCAGCCGCGGAACATCCTCAGCGCGCGGCTCATCTGGGCCGGCGGGGCAGCGAGATCACGTTGTCCGCCTTGACCGTTTCCTGGTGCAGCGAGAACGACATCTCCCAGGTGTAAACGTGGCTGCCGTCCCTGGCGAAACCCCGCAGGCCGTATCCCCGGGTCAACGGAAACAACGCAAATGTGGCGTGGACGGTGCCGACATCATTCCAGAGCAGGCCCAGGTTCGGCGGGCTGTCGAGCTTCGCCGTTCCCTGCAGGTTGTCTCCGGCAAGCCGCATGCCCAGGGTGTAGGTGCCAACCTCGTTAGCCACTACCCGCAGCACGAAATCCCAATCGGTGGCTTCGACCCCTTGCCAGGTTCCTGTGAGGGTGAAGCCGTCGTCGTCCTTCTGCACCTGCACATCGCAACTGACGGCGTGGCCCAGGCTCTGCCCTTCAGCCAGAAGGCTGCCCTTGCCGAGCCAGCGGCCTGGCTGGAGGTTCACGGCGCCGCCCCTTCGTTGCCACCACCCTCGACGCCTTTCTCTTCACCTTTTTCAGGAGGGGCCGCGGAGCCGGCGGGAACCAGCACGGGATCAGCAATGGCCTGGGTGCAACGGGCATCCTTATGCCGGGCGTTGTTGACATAGGAGGACACGGGCACGGCGTCCAGGGTCATCGGCAGCGCGGAATTCATCAGCGCCCGCAGCTCGTCTTCCGGCGTGTCACCGCTGAGCCAGCGATGGGCCTCCGCCAGGGACAGCATCACCGGCTGGCGACTGTGAACAAAGGTCAGCGCTTCGTTGGCGGGCACCGTCAGCACCGCAAAGCTGTAGAGCATCTCCTCGGTCTCGGGGTTGCGCCAGTGATCCCAGATGCCGGCCAGGAGCAGACCCGGCAGCTGGTGCGGTCGGATGTAGTAAGGCACCTTCTGACCGGCGGCCCGGGCCCACTCGTAGAATCCGGATACCGGCACCACGCAACGACGGCTACGGAACGGCTCCCGAAACGCCGGGCTCTGATGCACCCTTTCTGATTTCGCATTGAACATGCTGTAGCGGCTGCTCATCTCTTTGGCCCAGAACGGCGTCAGCCACCAGCGCATGGGCACCAGCTCTGGCGCCCCATCCTCGCCGAGCCGGGCAACCACGATGGATTCCGTGGGCGCCGCGTTGAAGTTGTCGGGCCCGGGATGGCGCATTCCCAGCAGCTCCATGAGCAGCCTGGAAAGAGGATCGGATTTGACGTTGAAACGTCCGCACATGGGCCGCCAGGATCTCCGTTCCGCGCTAGGTGGGACCCGTAAGGGGCCCGTGCTTGCCTGTACTCCAGCCCATGGACCCGAGGATGCTCTCGGCGAAATCAACAGGCGCTGCTTCCAACTCGGTGGCCATGGTGTCGTTCCAGCGGTTGAGAAACCCGAACAGCGAGATCACGCCCACCAGCTGCACGATCTGCCGCTCATCGAAGTGGTCGCGAAGGCGCTCAAAGTGGGCCGGCGTCGTTTCGTTGGGCACCCGGGCAGCCGCGAAAGCCAGTGCCAGCGCCGCGCGCTCCGGCTCGCTGAATGCCTCCGACGTCTCGTAGCTCAGAAGCTGACTCAGCTTGGCCTCGGCAACGCCCGAGCGGTGAGCGCTGTGCGACGTATGCGCCTGGCAGTAGCGGCAACCGGCGCTGAGGCTGCAGGCGAACGCCACCAGCTGGATGAGCGCAGGATCCAGGTTTTCCTCCGCGTTGCCGGCCTCCGGCGCGTTGGGGACCAGCACGCGCAGGTCGCCGCCGAAGATGACGTTGGCCAGGAAAGAAAAAGCCACCGGCAGTTGAGGCATGCGGGCCATGGTAAGCATGCTGTTGGGAACGAAGCCCATGGCCGCGCTGGCACCCTCAAAGGTTGCCTGAAGCTCTGGAATTTCAGCCATATCAAGCGGATCGAGATGCGCCATGGATCGAGGTGCTCGTGCGGATACAGCTGTCGATCATAGCCGTTTGCGTTTGCACACGCATTCGCGTACTAACCCTATCCAGCCTCAACCGCAACTCGCCGAGCGCCGCAGCCATGCCACAGATTCCTATCGCCCCACGTCGTCCTCATACCTACACCCATCATGGCGTCCGGCTGGAAGACCCCTACGCCTGGCTCAGAGATCCCAACTATCCCGAGGTCAAAGATACGGAAATCCTGCGCTATCTGGAGGAAGAGAACGCGTACTTCGAAGACCGGATGTCACCCTACCGGAGCCTGGTCCAGACGCTGTTCGATGAGATCAAGAATCGGCAGCCGGAAGAAGATGCGTCGGTGCCTTACCGCGAGCACGGGTACTGGTACCAGTGGCGCTACGAAGCGGGCGCTCAGTATCGCGCGTGGCTGCGCGCGCCTGCAGACGACGCTGAGCAGGATCCCCCAGCGGCAACATCCGCCCGATGGCAGGTCTTTCTCGACGAGCCCGCCCTCGCAGCACCCCACGCCTATTTCCGCCTCGGCGGTCTGAGCGTCAGCCCCAACGGCCGGTATCTGGCCTGGAGCGACGATACCAACGGCTCAGAGCGCTACACGTTGCGCATCAGGGACCTGCAGACCGGACAGCCGCTGGGTGAGCCGGTTCCGGATACTCTGGGATCTCCCGTGTGGGCTGCAGACAGCCAGCAATTCCTGTATCTGGCCGTCAACGAGCAATGGCGCCCTTACCAGGCCAGGCTGCACGAGCTGGGTGCGTCCGCAAGTGATAGCAGGGTGATCTACGAGGAGGCCGACGACGCCTTCTTCGTTGCGCTGGACATCACCAGCTCTGAGCAATACCTCGTGATCAGCAGCGGCGATCATGTCACCAGCGAGACCCGCCTGCTGCCCGCGAACGACCCTCTGGCCGAGCCTGTGCTCATGGCGACTCGCCGCAAGGGACACGAGTACAGCGTGGATCACGGCGACGGCGCCTTCTTCGTGCTGACCAACCGTGACCACAAGAACTTCAGCGTGGTCAGGGCGCCCGAAGCCACACCCACCGAGGAGAACTGGCAGACGCTGATCGCCGGTTCCGACGAGCATTACCTGACGTGGCTGCTGCGACGCCAGGGGCGTCTGATGCTGGGAGAGCGGGTCAAGGGTCTGGACAGCCTGAAAGTCATCGACGACGGAGGCGGCAGCCACTACGTCGCTTTCCCCGAAACCACCTGCACCCTGGGGCCAGGCGCCAACGAGGATTACGCGTCGAACCTGTTCCGCGTGCACTATCAATCGATGGTCACTCCGGCCACTGTGTTCGACTACGATCTCACCCGGCGGGCGCTCATCACGCGCAAGGTGCAGAGCATTCCCACCGGCTACGATGCCGGCCTATATACCAGCGAGCGGCTTACCGCGAACGCGCGGGATGGCGTGGACGTTCCCGTGAGCATCGTCTATCGCAAAGATCGACCCAGGGTGCCCGGGTCACCGCTGTATCTGTACGGCTACGGCGCCTACGGCAACGCCATCATGCCGGGCTTCTCATCCAGCCGGCTCTCACTGCTGGATCGCGGCTTTGCCTTCGCCATCGCCCACGTCCGCGGGGGCGATGACCTGGGTTACCACTGGTACGAAGCAGGCAAGCTGGACCAACGCGAAAACACGTTCAACGATTTCGTTGACGTCGCCCGCCACCTCATCAACGCCGGCTACACCGACGCGGGCCGCATCGCGATAGCCGGCGGCAGCGCGGGTGGCGAACTGATGGGCGCCGTCGTCAACCAGGCACCCGAGCTGTGGGGCGGCGTTGCCGCCCACGTTCCGTTCATGGATGTCCTCAACACCATGCTGGATGCCAGCCTACCGCTGACGCCCATCGAGTGGCCGGAATGGGGTAACCCCATCGAGGACAGACACGCTTTCGAAACCATCCGCGCCTACTCGCCCTACGATCAGCTGCGCGCGGGCGCTTACCCGCCGATGCTGGTGACCGCCGGGCTCAACGATCCCCGGGTAACCTATTGGGAACCCGCCAAGTACGTCGCCAAGCTGCGGACGCTGAAGACGGACCACAACTGGCTGTTGCTGAAGACAAACATGGATGCCGGTCACGGCGGCCAGTCCGGCCGTTTCGACGCGCTGCTGGAGCTCGCGGAGGAGTATGCATTTCTGCTGATCAGCCTGGGAATGACGGAGGCCGATCAGAACGCTTGAGGATGTCGCCCCTTGGTGTAAGGGCAGCGCGGGGGCAGCGCGGGGGCAGCGCGGGGGCAGCGCGGGCGCAGCTCAGGCGCTGCTGGTAACGGGCTCGGCGCGACCTTCGTGGGCTTCGCGCATGCGACGCCGGATGATGTTCTGCACCACGCTGACAGTGGTCCAGTCATGGAGCATCAGGCGCTCGCAGCCTTCGCAGGGCACCTGCTCGTCGTCCGATACCAGCTTCAGCAGCTCGCTGTACCGCAGCCGGGTTACATGCTCGCAGTGCGAACATTCCAGGCCGACAGCCGGGTCAATGCCAATGTACTCCATGATCGCTCGTTCCCTCGATGAGCAGTACCCACATAGCCTTAATCTTAGTGCGAATCTGCATTCTGGCCAGCTTGCGGGCGATGCGATTTTAGGCCACCCTACCCGATCCCGCCGGCATCTGCTCCCGCAGAGCGTCCCGGAACTGGGGCGCCGCGATGCTTATCAGGGCTTCAGCTCGCTCTCGAACGGGCAGGCTCTTGAGCCGCGCCACGCCGAATTCCGTTACCACCATATCGACGTCCGTTCGCAGCGCGGTTACCAGCTCCACCCTGGGCACGATGCGGGAGACCGTGCCCCCACGAGCCGTGGCGTTCATGGCAATGATGGAACGTCCGCCTGCCGATGCCCTGGCTGCTCGCATGAAATCCACCGAGCCGCCGGTTCCCGATATCTGCCGCCCACCGGCCATCTCCGCGTTGACCTGCCCGAACAGGTCGACCTCTACTGCCGAGTTGACCGATACAAAACCCGGCAGCTGCCTGATGACGCCAACCTCGTGGGTATAGTTCGCGCCGCGAAACGACACCGAGGGCGTGTCCGCCAGCCAGTCCAGCAGCGCCTTGGATCCCAACGCCATACCTGTCACGTGCTGGCCGGTATCTATGGGTTTGCGGCTGCCGTTGATGTTGCCGCTTCTGATGAGGGCCATGCCGCCGTCATCGATGAGCCCGCCATGCAGCCCCAGATCGTTTTTGTCTCCCAGGCGGCTGAGAATAGCCGCCGGGATGCCACCGATACCCGTCTGCAGGCAGTCGCCATCCTCGATTAAGCCGGCAACCAGCTCGCCAATGGTTTCGGCCGCGGGATCAATAACCGGCGGCGCCATCTCGTGCAGCACCCGCTGGCTCGGCACCAGCAGATCAAAATCCGCTTCCTCCACCAACGGGCAGCCCGCCGGGGCCGCGATGCTTTCGTTGAGCTCGGCGATGCGCGTAGTCGCGCCAGCCATCGCCGAACCGAGAAAATCGACGTTGGGACCCAGCCGCAGACGGCCGTCAGCGCCGCGCGCCACCTGCACCATCACCACGTCCACGTCCCGGGCGAGATAGTCGTAAACAGCGCGCATCTGCATGGGCAGGAAGTGCAGCCGGTTGGGATCTGCCTGCTTGAGCTGCGGCGTCATGAAGAAGGTGGTGAACTCGGCGCTGGGCTCATAGGCCGTGAAATCGTGGCGGTTGTAGCCGGCAAGAGGAAACTGAATGAAATGCAGGCGCTCCGGCAGAGCGCTGCCCCGCAACCTTTCCAGCAGGCCGCTGGGTTCGTTCACGCTGCCAGCCACGAAAATTCGCTGCCCCGGGCGCAGCAGGGTTGCAGGGTCCGTCATGGTAAGAATGTCCGCCGGTGAGAATAGCCGTATTTTATAGCGCTGGTCGGCTGGCTCATATGGCTGGCCGTTCGGCTTAGTTGGCCTGGGTTATTTCCGTCCGCCGTCTCAAACCGCAATAATCCCGGCATGGACCCCTCCCGGACCAATCAGACCACCGAGGCATCCCAGGACCCGCTGGCTGCCTTCGAGCTGCCGGTTCGTCGATGGTTTCGCGAGACCTTTGCCAGCCCAACCGACGCCCAGCAGGCCAGCTGGCCGGTCATCGCTTCCGGGCAGCACGTGCTGGTGACGGCCCCTACCGGCAGCGGCAAGACCCTCACCGCCTTTCTCTGGTCGCTGAACGCGTTCGCTGCCGGACGCTGGGAAACCGGCGCCACCCGCGTGCTCTACGTATCGCCGCTGAAAGCGCTGAACAACGACATTCAGAGAAATCTGCTGACGCCGCTGGATGCCCTGGTCCAGCGCGGCGACATGCCAGAGATCCGGGTCCAGACGCGTTCTGGTGATACGCCTCAAAGCGACCGCCAGCGCATGTTGCGCCGGCCACCGGAAATCCTCATCACCACCCCGGAAAGCCTGATGCTGCTGCTGACCACAGCCCGGGGTCGGCTGGCGCTGGGCGGCGTCACGACGGTGGTGCTGGACGAGATCCACGCGCTGGTGGACAACCGTCGTGGCACGCTTCTGCTTACGGCCCTCGAGCGCCTGGTGAGCGTTGCCGGAGAATTTCAACGCATCGCGTTGTCTGCCACGGTACGGCCGCTCGAGGAAATTGCCCGCTACGTGGCCGGCCGCGACGCCACCGGCGCCCCTCGCCCGATGCAGGTCATCCAGAGCGCGGGGACCAAGGCCATCGATCTGCGGGTGTGTTTTCCACCGGCGGCCAGAACCGCTGCGGATCGGGGGCTCAAGATCTGGGAACCCCTTGCCGACAGCTTCCGCGAGCACATCGCCAGGAACCGGGCCACCCTGGTGTTCGCCAACAGCCGGCGCCTGGCGGAAAAGCTGACGCTCAAGATCAACGAGGCGCAGCAGGGCCCCCTGGCTTACGCCCACCACGGGTCCCTGGCTAGGGATATCCGCCTGGCCGTGGAGCAGCGCCTGAAAGCAGGAGACCTGAAAGCCATCGTTGCCACCAGCTCCCTGGAAATGGGCATCGACATCGGCAACCTCGACGAGGTGGTGCTGGTTCAGTCACCGCCGTCCATCGCGGCAACCCTGCAGCGGATCGGCCGAGCCGGGCATGGAGTCGGCGAGGTCAGCCGCGGCTCGCTTTTTCCCACCCACGCCCAGGATTTCGTCAGCGCCGCGGCCCTGGCGGAAGCGGTGGGGGAGCGCGACATCGAGCCGCTGTCCCCAATGCGCAAGCCGCTGGATGTGCTGGCGCAGATAGTCGTCTCCATGACCGCCAGCGAACCCTGGCACGTCGAGGACATTCTCGGGCTGCTCAGGCGCAGCGGCCCCTACGAAACCCTGACCCGCGACCAGCTGGAGCTGGTGGTGGAGATGCTGGCCGGTCGTTACTCGGGTTCCCGGGTCCGGGAGCTGAAGCCGCGCATCAGCTACGACCGCATCAACGACATAATCAAGGCCCAGCGAGGCGCCGTTCTGGCCATGTACAACGCCGGCGGCGTAATCCCGGATCGAGGTTACTTTCAGCTTCGCCACGCGGACACGGGCGCGGTCATCGGCGAGCTGGACGAGGAATTCGTCTGGGAAGCCACCCTGGGGCAGGTGTTTACGCTGGGCACCCAGAACTGGCAGATCAACCGCATTACCCACAACGACGTGCTGGTAAAACCTTCGGCGGCGGCGGCCACCCTGCCGCCCTTCTGGCGCTCGGAATCTCAAAACCGCAGCGTGCACTTCTCGGAACGCATCGGTGGGTTTCTCGAGCGGGCAGAAGCGGTTCTGGCCTCGGGGAAACCGGCGGCGAGCTCGGCGGTACTGGCCGGCGAGTTGACGCAGCGCGGCTTTGAGCCCAGCGCCGCCGGGGAGCTTGTCGAGTACCTGCAGCGCCAGCGGGAGGAGACCAGCGCGCCCCTGCCCCACCGCGGCCACCTGCTGGTCGAGCAGATACGCACCGGACCCGGTGGCTATCGGGGACCGGCCGACGTCCAGCAGCTGGTGATCCACAACCTGTGGGGCGGCAAGGTCAACCGACCCTGGGCGCTGGCCCTGGCCGCCGGGCTCGCCGGTTCCCAACCGAATGCAGGCACCAGCGAACCCGGCAGCGAAACAGGCGCAGGGCAAGCGGGTTCCGCCCCGGATGCCCCGCCGGAAATCCACGCCGATGACAATGCCATCGTCATCACGACCCGGGCCCCGCTGGACCCCGACGCGGTGCTGGCGCTGGTCAACGCCACCAACCTGGAGCCTCTGCTGCGAGAAACGCTGGAATCCTCAGGGTTCTTTGGCGCCCGCTTTCGCGAGTCCGCCGGTCGGGCTCTGCTGCTGACACGGCAACGTTTCAACCAGCGCCTGCCGCTGTGGATGAGCCGACTGCAGTCGAAGAAACTCATGTCCACCGTGAAAACCTACAGCGATTTCCCGGTGCTGCTGGAAACCTGGCGAACCTGCCTGCAGGACGAGTTCGACCTGCCCGCCCTGCGCCGATGCCTCGCCGCCCTCGAAGATGGCGAGACCGCGGTCTCTCGGGTCAGCCTCAGCCGTCCCAGCCCGTTCGCCGCCAACGTCACGTTCGATCAGATCGGCCGCTACATGTACGCGGACGATACCCCCGAGCATGCCGGGGCCAGCAGCCGCAGCGCGCTGGCCGACGAGCTGATTCGCAGCGCGCTGGATCAGCCCGGATTGCGTCCGGATATCCACCCGGAGACGGTGGCCGCTTATCTCGCAAAGCGTCAGCGCACGGCGTCCGGCTACCAGCCGGAGACGACCGAAGACTGGCTGGACTGGATCAAAGAGCGGGTGCTCACACCGGCGGCGGAGATCAGCCCCGGCTTCGAGCACCCCCACCTGGTCAAGCTCCACCTGGAGGGTCGCGCCTGGTATACGCACCGCGAGCTGCTTCTGACGCTGACGCGATCCGGGCTCATCGCCGACATGGAAACCCCCGTGGACCTTCCCGAGGTGGAGGATCCCCGCGACGCCGAGCAGCTGGCCCTGGACGTGCTGTCGTACTACGGACCGCTCACCGAAGTCGAGATTCGGCAGATCCTGCCCCACCTGCCGGAAGATCTGCTGAACGCGGACAGCCTGCTCAGCGGCCCGCTGATGGCTGACGATGAACTCATCCGCTACTGCGATCGCAGCACCTTCGAATCGCTGCTGCGGCTGCAGCGGGCATTGCAGAGGCCGGATTTCCAGGCGAGACCCGTTGCCGACCTCCCCGGATTCCTGGCGTGCTGGCAGAACTTCGGCGCCGGCGATGGCGACGAGGCGCTGACGGCCGCCGTGGAACCGCTGCTGGGCTATAGGGCGCCCGTGAGCGTCTGGCTGCAGGACCTGCCGGCCAGCCGCGTACGCGATTACCAGGCGGATGATCTCGAAGCGCTGACCAGCCGCCTGGGGATCGGCTGGCAGGGTTGCGGCAAAGAGCAGATCCGGCTGGGCTACGCGGAGGATCTGGCGCTGTTGAACGGGGCCGGTTCGGAATCGGCCCTGACGAGCCTGTTTGCCGATCCCGCGGCCCGCTACGAATTCCTGCAGCTGGCCGACCGTCAGAAAGAAGCGCTGTCCACATTCAACGAGCAGTGGTGGGATGCCGTCTGGAGCGGCCAGCTGAGCGCAGATTCTCTTGCGCCGCTGCGCCAGGGACAGGCGGGAAGCTACCGATTGGGCGGCCTGGTCGAGCCCGGCGGCGACGCCCGCAGACGCTCGCGACGGAACCGGGGAGCGGGTTCCCGCCGGGCCCCCAGGTATCCGGGCGCTCGGGCCAGCTTCGGCTGGTCCGGAAACTGGATGCTCACCACCATCCCAGCCCGCGAGGATGACCCCATCGCCGACCTGGAGGACGCCAAGGACAAGGCCCGCCTGCTGCTGGATCGCTATGGCTTTATCTGCCGCGAGCTGGCGAACCGCGAAGGTGACGGCTTCAGCTGGCGCGCGCTGTTCCGCGCCCTGCGCACGATGGAGCTGTCCGGTGAAGTGCTGGCCGGACTGTTTTTTCACGACCTTTCAGGACCTCAGTTCGTGCTGCCGTCGGCGCTGCCGCAGCTGCTGTGCATCGAAGATGCGCCGGAGTCCTTCTGGGTCAACGCCATGGACCCGGCGGCACCTTGCGGGCTGGGCCTGTCCTGGGAGGAACTGCCGCAGCGACGAGCGGGCAATTATCTGTCTTTCCACGGCGGAAGGCTGGCGCTGGTGGTGGAGAACCAGGGTCGACGCCTGACCCTCCTGGTGGAACCCGAGCACCCGGCGCTGCCGGCCATCCTCACCCCGGTGAGCCACATTCTGGCGCGCAAGCGGCGACTGACGCTGGAGACCATCAACGGAGACCCTGCTCAGCAGAGCGCCTACCTGCCTTACCTGCATGCCATCGCGAAAACTGTGATCGATCACCGCCACGTGACCCTCGAATCCCGCTAGGGTGCAGCCGGTCGGTTACCACGGGAAGGTCTACACTTTTCCGTAGGGGCTGAATTTCCCGGGCACTCTGGACTGATACTTATGAATCTCTGCGGTTTTATCGGCGATGTCGCTCTGAATGAGCGTTTGACCCTGCTGGCGGCAAAAGCCGGCTGGACATGCTGGCTGTGTGACGATCTGGCGGTGCTGAGAAAGCTGATGGCGTCCATCAGCCCGGCGGCAGATGTCATCGTCAGCGATGACCCGGACGCGTTGCGCAGCCTGTCGACCCATGGCACGGCGCTGGCCCTGCTGCACAACGGGCATGAATCGGATGCTTCGCTGGACACGGAACACCTGCCGGCATCGCTGATCTCGACGAATCAGAAGGACGACGAGGTACTGCAGGCGCTGAAGACGTGCGTCAACGCGCGACGCTTCAGGGCTCGATTCGCAGAGCTGGAGCGCAACGAGCCCATCACCCGGCTACCCCGCTACGAGGAGCTTTTCCAAACCCTGAACCGGATCAAGGGCAAGCCGCTGGGGTTGCTGGTGGTGCAGATCGACCACGCTGCCCACCTCTACAACAACCTGGATCCCGTCAGCAAAACCGATCTGCTGGCCGCTATCGGCGAGCATATCAGCAGCGCCATTCCTGCGACGGCACTACTCGGCTTCTACGACGCCGCCTGCTTCATCGTGGCGCTGCCGGAATTCCCGGAGGCGGACACCCTTCGCACGGCAGACGCGCTGGTGAGCGCCCTGCGCAGACCGCTCAGCTTCCGCGGCGGCGAGCTGCACATCACGGTGAGCATCGGCAGCAGCTTCGAAGCCCTGTTCAACGACCCGCAACGAATCTGGTCGGATGCCTGGCGCGCCATGCGCCGGGCGGCGGACACCGGCGGCGATAAGGCCCAGGGTCCGAGCGATGCGGTACTGTCCAGACGGCTCCCGGGGGCGCTGGATCGGGACGAGTTCTCGCTGGTGCTGCAGCCCCAGGCAACCATTGATGGCGAACGCCTGACCGGCGCCGAGGCGCTGTTGCGCTGGCAGGGCATGGAAGTCGGCGAGCTCGCGCCGGACCAGTTCATACCGGTAGCCGAGCAGCGAGGCCATATGGCGCGAATCGGCGACTGGGTGCTGGACAACGCCTGTCTCGAAGCTACTACCTGGTTCGAGCACCTGCTCGATCCCTTCTGGCTGGGCGTCAACATCTCCGCGCAGCAGTTTCACAACGGCGCCATCGTCGATCGCATCGGCCGTTACCGGGCCGAACGCTGGTTCGATCCCGGAATGCTGGAACTGGAGCTGTCCCATGAGGCCATGCTCACCCTGGTGGACGACCACAGAGAGCAGCTCTATCAGCTGCGGGATTGGGGCGTCCGATTCGCCCTGGACAATCTGGGCAGCTCGCTGATCGACGCCAGCAAACTGCTGCGCTGCCCGGCCGACACTTTGAAAATCGACCGGTCACTGATAAGCCGGATGGAAACAGATCCCCAGGCCGCCGAGCTGGTTACCCAGATCTGCCAGCTGGGGGAGCGCTTCGAGCTGCGCGTGGTCGCCGTGGGCGTCGAGCGCGACGCGCAGCGGCGCATGCTGGCGCAAATGGGTTGCACCGACATTCAGGGGTACCTGTTTTCACCGCCGGTGTCGCTGGACCAGTTCAGCACCCTGCTCACCCAGGCGCCCAGACTGGCCCGGTCGCAGAGCTAGACCGGCTCGCTGAAAGACCAGCAACGCCGCATCGCAATCATCCGCCACGCAGCGCGGGCAGCACCTCTGCCGCGAGCAGGCGCTCATTTTCCACCATGTAGTCGCCGGGACAGGCGGAATTCAGCATGATGGTGCCCGCGCCTGCATCCATGTATTCCTGCAGCCGGTCTATGCAATCCTGGGGATTCCCGGCCAGCGCGTAACGCCCGACAAGCTTCGAGAAATCCTGGTTGTATTGAACGGACAAGCGCTCAGAGGCCATCCGAACAGCCTCCGCTCTGTCTTCGTGAACCGCAAAAAAGATGAACAGACCGGGCTTGACGGGTTGTTCCCGTCCAAGCTCGCCAGCGAAATCGCGAATCGCGGTCAGGCTGTCGGCAAGCTTTTCCGGGGTATACATGTAGGGCAGCCAGCCGGTGCCATAGCGCGCGCAGCGACGCATGGCAGCCTCGCTGCGACCCGATATCCAGACCGGGGGATGGGGGCTCTGGGTAGGCCTCGGGCTGAGGGTTACCCCATTCAGGGTGTTGAATCGTCCTTGAAACGAGACATCTTCTTCCGTCCACAGGCGTTGCATCACCTCCAGGCTCTCGTTGGTCCGCGCGCCCCGCTCGCCGACGGGCACCCCACAGGCTTCAAACTCCTTCGGGTACTCGCCGCCGACGCCAACCCCCAGGCTGAAGCGTCCGTTTGATACGATGTCCAGAGCGGCCACCTGCTTGGCAAGCAGCGCGGCGGGATAGAGGGGCACCAGGGTAATCGTGCTCATCAGCTTGATACGGCTGGTGGCGCCGGCGGCGGCGGCGAGAGAGATCAGGCCGTTGCCGATGGGCCCATGGAAAAACACGTGCTCCCCCGTGGAGACAAACTCGTAGCCCAGGGCTTCCGCATCACGGGCGTCCACCGCCACGCTGTCCAGGCGGCGCAACCCGATACCGAATTCCACGTTACTCATTTGTGCTCCTGCAATCTGTGGGCTGACTGACCAGCGGGCAGCCGGAAAAAAGGTGGCGGTTCAGCCGTCGGATATACTAACGCCCAAACGCCGGGGATGCGGAATCGGAAACGCACGCAGATCGCCAATGTTGCTTTTTACCCACGCCAGGTGTCTGGATCACGAGATGACACCCGGGCATCCGGAACGACCGGACCGGCTGCGAGCGCTGCTCCAGCACCTGCAGGCAACCGGGCTCATGGCGGATCTCGACGTGCGCGAGCCTGCGCCCGCGGATGCCGCCGCGCTGGCAGAGATTCATGAGGTCGGCTACCTCGAGACGCTGACCCGGTTGGCACCAGTCAGCGGCCTGGTCGCGCTGGATCCGGATACGGCCATAGGCCCTTCGAGCCTGGCGGCGGCAACGCTGGCCGCGGGCGCCGCTGCGGACGCGGTCCGGGCGCTGCTGAACGACGAAGCCAGACGCGCCTTCTGCGCCGTTCGTCCGCCCGGGCATCACGCCGAAGCCGGCGGGGCCATGGGCTTCTGCCTGTACAACAACGTGGCGCTGGGCGCCGTCACCGCTCTCGCCGACCCCGGCGTGACGCGGGTCGCCATCCTGGATTTCGATGTCCATCATGGCAACGGCACCGTGGATATCTTCAAGGACCGGCCTGACGTGCTGGTGTGCTCCAGCTTTCAGCACCCGTTCTACCCGCATCGTTACACGGACCTCGACCGCGAGCACATCGTCAATACGCCGCTACCGGCGGGAACGGGCAGCGCGGCTTTTCGCGCGGCCATCGAGCACGATTGGTTGCCCGCGCTCGAAAGACACAAACCTCAGCTGATTCTGGTATCCGCCGGGTTCGACGCCCACCGGCTGGATCCGCTGGCTCAGCTGGAGCTGGAGGAAGCGGATTTTCGGTGGGTAACCGAGCTGATCGTTGATCAGGCCGAGACGTACGCCGGCGGGCGGGTGGCGTCTACCCTGGAAGGCGGCTATGACCTGGCGGCCCTGGCGCAGTCCGCAGCCGCGCATATCGAAGCGTTAATGAGCAATTGATCTGCCGGATTGCCTCAGGATGCTGCTATACCTAAAGGAGCGGATAGTCTTAAGCCGGAGTGGCTCGTGCCATCGACGACGCTCAGAAAACGTACAGCCCAGTGCCTTGACGCGGGAACCAGCGGGGACAAGCTGAGCCGAACCGTCGATCTGTGTCTGATCACGCTCATTTCCCTGAACGTGCTCGCAACGATTCTCGAATCCGTGGACACGCTGATGGCCCAGCACGCGCAGGCGTTTGCGACGTTCGAGTTGTTCTCGGTGATGGTATTCACGGTGGAATACCTCCTGCGCGTGTGGTCCAGCCCGGACGCCGCGGTGGAGGGCGCCAGCGCTTCGCCGACCAGCCGCGTGAGATTCGCCCTGAGCCCCGGCGCCATCATCGATCTGCTGGCAATCCTGCCGTTTTACCTCAGCTTCTTTATCGGCATCGACCTGCGGTTCCTGCGCGCGTTTCGCCTCGTCCGGGTGTTCAAATTGACGCGCTACTCGACAACGATGCAGGTGATTCTGGGGGTAATCCGAGCCGAGCTCGGCACCTTCACAGCCGCGTTCGCGCTGATGCTCGTGCTTCTGGTACTGGCCTCCAGCGGCATGTACCTGATCGAGAAAGACATACAGCCGGAAACATTCGGCAGCATCCCGGCGGCTATGTGGTGGGCCATGGCGACCCTGACCACCGTGGGTTATGGGGACGCCATACCGATAACCCCTGTCGGAAAGCTGTTCGGCAGCTGCATCACCCTGATCGGCGTGGGCATGGTCGCGCTGCCCGCAGGCATTCTCGCCTCCGGCTTTTCCGAGCAGCTGCGCCGCAGCCGCGAGCAGTGGGAAGACCAACTGGCTGCCGCCATGGAAGACGGGGTGATGGACGGCAGGGAGCACCAGGCGCTGGAAGACCTGAGGCAGCGTCTCGGCATCTCGGCCGAGGACGCCGAGCTGCTGCACCGCGCCTACCTGCGTGATCACACCACGCTGGGAGAACGATGCCCGCACTGTCAGGGGGAGCTCGAAACCGTCTCGGCGATGCAGAGTCGCTGACGGCTGGTTTCAGACACGCTAAGATCCCTGCCTTTCACCATTGGTACGCTCCCTAATGAAATTCCGACCCGCGATATCTCGCATCGCCAGGGCGTGTGCCGCTGGCGCTGTGATCGCGTCCGCTTCGTCTGCGGCAGCGGTCGACCAGCCGAATCCGGGGCTTTACGAAGTGACGACTCAGATGATCTATGTCGATTCGCCCATGCCGCCGATTTCGATAACCACCAACCAGTGCGTTACTCTGGAAGCGATGCAGGAAACTTTGTCACAGGCGCTGACGGCCTTTCCCGCGGCGCAGAACTGCGAGACCGTTGAGTTGAATGTGGGCGGCGGCAGCATCGCCATGCAGCTCAGCTGCGCCGCACCGGAAGGTTCCATCGTGGTGGAGACGACGGGCACCTACACCGAAAACGACTACGCCATGAAAAGCAGGATAACCATCACCGGCGGCCAATCAGCCATGGATATTTCCGGCGATATTTCGGGGAAGCGTATCGGAGACTGTTGATCTCCTGCGCCGGGTCTGCGGCCCAAGCCCGGGGCAATAGGCGAGTCAGCGGCTCACAACCTGTTCCGCACCATAACTGCCTGATCCAGGTGGGCTCTGGTAAAGCGCAACAATGCCTTCGTACCCATTGGCGATCAATAAGTCAGGACTCATGTC
>CAMYJX010000048.1 GCA_947258825.1 uncultured Pseudomonadales bacterium | reverse complement strand
CGATCCTTTCGACTTGCCCTCGGTGGCCGCATTGAGAGGTCTGGGACGGCGCGGGCATACGTGCGACCTTGCCTGGTCATTTACCCGAAAGCAGGACAGGTATCTCGGAAAACACTGCCTGGGAAGATATTGTCGGAAGGTCCACGAGATTCCAGACCCGTCCTCGAGCGTGTCTGGCTACGTCGGTGCGCTGGCCGTGGATCTCGCGATGGATCGCGCGCCGGATTTCCCGGCTCTCCCACCAAACCTGCGATTCAAGTACGTCATCAGTCGCACCCCCGCGTCCTTGATTCAGCTGCTGCGTGCCCGAGGTTTTGGCGCGCTCAAGGATCCCAGACCTTACGTCAGGACATGGTATGACTTCGATATGACCGACCCGCTACCGGATCTGTTCAGGCTCTATACGGAGGTGCGTCGCGCGCTCAGCGGTCGCTACAGGCTGCTGGACGAGACGCTGCCGCCCGCGCTCGATCCGTCGTTTGCTCCAGCCGGCTGGGATTCACGCTCGCCCCAGCGCTGATCCGGAAGGCGGGCCCAACTATCGAACCGTCGCTAGACCACGCCTGGCGGATTATCTGTCGTCAACGCCTGCCCCGGTTTCGCCATCCCCTGGGCGACCGGATCCCAACCGAACCAGTCCTCGACGATGGTGTAGAGCGCAGGCACCAGCATCAGGGTGATGAAGGTTGCGAACAACACGCCGAAGGCCAGCGACACCGCCATGGGAATGACGAACGCGGTGGCCGGGCTGGCGCTGGCCATCAGGGGTATCAGCCCGACGAAGGTGGTGACGGAAGTGAGCATGATGGGCCGAAAGCGAACCGTGCCGGCGTTCAGCACGGCTTCGGTCAGGTCTACCCCTTCACGGCGCTGCCGGTTGATGTAGTCCACCAGAACCAGGCTGGAGTTCACCACCACGCCGGAAAGCGCCACGATGCCCAGCATGGAAAAGAACACCAGCAGCTCGCCCATGACCCAATGGCCGAAGATCGCGCCGACGGCGCCGAAGGGTATGACGCTCATGATGACCAGCGGCTGCAGGTAGGAGCGTAGCGGGATCGCCAGCAGCGTGTAGATGATGACCAGCGCCAGCATCGCGGCGAATGCCAGACCGGTCATGGCTTTCATTCGCTCTTCCTGTTCTCCGGACAGGCCGATGTCGAGGCCACGATAGCGCTGCATGAGGCCGGGTAGCACCTCGCGCTGAATGCTGGCGTTCACTTCTTCCGGGCTGACCTTACTGCGATCGACGTCGGCAATCACGTTTACGACCCGTTGGCCGTCGACGCGGCGGATGCTGGAGTATCCGCGTCCGAGCTCGAATCTGGCCACGCTGTAGAAAGGCACCTCGTTGCCGTCGGGGGTGCGGATGTACATGTCTTCCAGATTACCGATGGATTTCCGTTCCGACTCCGGGAAGCGGACCATGACCCGCACATCGTCCGATCCCCGCTGAATGCGCTGGGCTTCGGATCCGTAGAAGGCGCTGCGGACCTGTCGCGCCAGGTCGTTCAGCGTAAGCCCGAGGTTTCGCGCTTCAGGCAGAAGCGACAGCTTGAGTTCCTGCTTGCCGGAGCGGAACGAGTCGCTGATGTCGAAGACGCCCTCGTAGCGGGCAAGTTCAGCGCGCAGCTCGGCGGCGGCGGCCCGCATCTGGTCGACGTCCTTGCCGGAAAGCTCGTAGTTGATCGGCTCTCCCGCGGACCATTCGTCCGCGTTGAAGGTCAGCTTCACCGCGTCGGGAACGTTGCCGGTGAGCTCGCGCCAGCGCGACGCCACCTCTTTCGCCGAAAGATCGTTGCGCTCGCTCAGCGGCAGCAGCTCCATGACGATTTCCGCGTAGTGACTGCGCCCGGCCATCATCCGTTGCGGGCCGCTGCGCTCGACGATGGTGCCGATGCTGGCGAGCGTGTTTCTCACCACGGAGCCCTCGGCAGGCTGGATTTCCTCGTCCAGCTGCCGCTGCAGCTGCCGGCCGGCCCGCTCGATCTGCTCGGCGGCGCGGGCGGTGACGTCGACGGATACCCCTTCCGGCATCTCCAGCTGGGCATGGACCCGGTCGCCTTCCACAGACGGGAAGAAGCCGAACACCACGCGCCCGCTGGCGATGAGCGCCAGAGCCATGATCAGCACCCCGAGTCCGGTGGCTGCGGTGGCGTATCGCCATTCCACGGCTCGTTTGAGGATCGGCTGGTAGCGGTTGCGCGCCACGCCTTCCAGCCAGTCGGATAGCGCGCCCTGCATCTGGTTCCACTTCCGCGACAACCCGCGGGAGGCCTCCTTGTGATTTCGATGCGCCAGGTGGGCGGGAAGTATCCACTGAGATTCGATGATGCTGAATACCAGGGCGATGATCACCACCCAGCCGATGACACCGAAAAAGTCGGCCATGCGCCCCGGGACGATGAGCAGGGGAAGGAAGGCCGCCATGGTGGTGAGCACCCCGAAGATGACCGGGATGGACACTTCCCAGGTGCCGTCGATGGCCGCCTGCACCGGGTCTTTGCCCATCTGCTCGTGGCCATAGACGCGCTCGCCCACCACGATGGCGTCGTCCACCAGAATGCCCAGAACCAGGATGAAGGCCATCACGGTAACCGTGCTTATGGAAATGTCCGCGTAGGGAAAGACAGCAATGGTGCCCAGCAGGGCGATGGGAATGCCGGCGGCCACCCACAGCGCCAGACGAAACCTCAGAAACAGCGCCAGCACGATCAGCACCAGGCCCAGTCCGGAAAGCGCCGTGGTGTTCAGAATGTTCAGGCGCTCCAGCAGCTTGCGCGAGCCGTCCGTCCAAACGGTCAGCTTGATGCCGGGCGGCAGCATGGCCTGATATTCGCTGATGTAGTCTTTCACGCTGTTCGCGATGTGGATGGTGTCTTCGTTGCCCACCTGGTAGACCTTGACCACCACCGCGGGCTCGCTGTTGAAGCGCGCCCGCAGGTCGCCTTCCTCGAACCCGTCGCTGATGACGGCAATTTCCCGCAGCGTGATCTTTGTGCCATCGGGTCGGGTCAGCACCACGATGTCCTCGAACTCCTGGCCCCAGTACGCCTGGCCCTTGGTGCGAATGAGAATTTCCCCGCCTTCGGTGCGAATGCTGCCGCCGGGCATGTCCAGCGAAGCGTTGCGCACCGCCTGGGTAACTGCGTCCAGGGTGATGCCGTACCGACGCAGGTCGTACTCCGAGACCTCGATGGAAATCTCGTAGGGCCGAACGTAAGAGAGGGTGACCTGGGATATGCCGCTCATGGCGGCGATGTCGTCCCGTACTTCCTTGCCCACTTCCTTGAGCGTGCGCTCGTCGGCGTTGCCCGAGATCGCCACCTGGATGGCGCCTCGGGTCATCATCATCTTCGAAACGATGGGTTTTTCGGTTTCCGCCGGAAAGGTATTGATGCCGTCTACCCGGCTCTTGATCTCGTTCAGCGCGCTGCTTTCGTCCGCCTCGTTGGCAAGTTCCGCCTGAACGGAGCAGCTGCCCTCTGCTGCGTTGGCGTAGATCTTCTCGACGCCCTCCACACCTTCGATGGCTTCTTCAATGCGAATGCACACGCCCTGCTCGGATTCCTCGGGCGCGGCGCCCAGGTAGGGCACGTTGATGGTCACCATGCGGGTGTCGATGTTTGGAAATTCTTCCTGGTTCAGAACCAGCAGCGCCGTGCCTCCGCCGATCAGCAGGACGAACATCAGCAGGTTGGCGGCGACCGGGTTGCGGGTGAACCACGAGATGGCGGTGTACACGAGGCTATCCTGTGACGATAGGCGCGTCGGCGCTCTCGGCCGGTATGGGGCTGACGGGCATGCCGTCCACGGCCGTCTGTAAAGGCGATATGCAGACCCGCTCGCCGGAGCTCAGACCACCCTTGATCAGAACCTCGTCCTGATACAGTCGCAGCGTGTCTACCTCCCTGAAGCGCAGGCGGTTGCCCTCGTCGACCACGAGCACGTTGTTGCCGTCTCGCAGCGCCACGCGCGGCAGTCGGACGATGTCGTCGGCGATCAGGCCCTGAATCTCGGCGTTGACAAACAGGCCCACGGAAAGCGGCGCGCTCTGACCTTCGTTGCTGATGCGCGCCACCACCTGGACCATGCGGCTCATGGTATCGATCTGCGCCTCGGTGCGGACGATGCGCCCGTACCATTCCAGGTGCTGCCCCGCATACTCCGCGGACAGCGTTACTTCCGGCTGCAGTTCTTCCGGCAGCTCGCCGCGGATGCCGACGGGCAGGTTGAGGAATGCCAGCTGCCGATCCGCGATGGGCAGCCTGACTTCCGCATCGGCGCTGGCGTAAACGGTTGCAAAGGCGGCCCCGCGGCTGACGAACTGGCCGATGTCGACCGACTCCCTGCGCACCAGCCCGGTAAAGGGGGCCTTGATGCGTGTCCGTTCCAGGTCTCTGCTCGCCTGGGCCTGGCCGGCGCGCGCTTCCTGCAGCGTTGCCTCGGCAACCCGGAAGGCGCGCAGCGAATTTTCCATCATCGAGCGGCTGGTCAGCTGGCGGGCTTCCAGGCTTTCCATGCGTTCGAATTCGAACTGAGCGTGCTCGTACTCGGCTTCCGCCCGGGAAAGCGCGGCGTCGGCCCTTTTGAGGGCGGAGGCGTAGTCGCGATCTTCGAGCCGCAGCAACTCGTCCCCGGCTTCGAAGTTTCCGCCGTTGACCAGGGACGGGGAGATCCACTCGACGCGACCGGATACTTCAGGAATCAGCTCGGTCTCGGTGTTGGGCGCCACGGTTCCCTGCGAGTGCACGGTCAGTTGCACCGCCTGCGGCTGCACTTCGATCACCCTGACGGTTGCGGCGATGGGTTCCGGCACGCTGGGTTCCAGTTTCGGGCTGGTGGCCATGAGGGTCAGAGCGCCAAAAACCGACGCGATGACGATGAGGCCTGGAATGAAAAATTTGCGCATCATGAGCTTGCTGCCTGGGGCAGATGCGTGCCCCCTTGGGATTTGAATCGGATGAACGCCTGCCGGGCGGTATCGCGGTTCAGCCGGGCGAGCGATTCGAATATGCCGCGCACCGCTTCCTGGTCGCGCTGTGCCAGGGCCGTCTTCAGCTCGCGGGCGTGGCAGGCATAGGCTTCCATATCCAGTTCAGCATAGCCCTCCAACGGCTTCATGCTTGGCACCAGCTGCAGCAGGAGGCTGCGTGCGATGAGCTGGCACACCAGATTCCCGCTGGCTTCCATCATGGCCCCGATCAGCGCGAAGCGGGCTTCGGTATGGGCCTCCGGCGACAGCCTGTTGTGGGTCAAAGGCTCCACCAGCTGTTGAAAATTCTTCAGCTCTTCATCGCTGGCGCGGTTCACGGCAGCTTCCGCCGCCAGGGTGATCAGGCTGCTGATCACCTGCATGATCTGGTCGACCAGGTCTTCCTCCGGCAGATCCCCCATCGCCAGCATGTGGCCGATGACATCCAGACTGGCCTCATTCAGGGGGGCAACCCGGGCGCCGCCCTGGGCGATGTTGGCCAGACCCAGTTGCTCCAGCTTCTTCATGGCTTCGCGTACCGCGCCCCGGTTGGCGTCGAAGCGCGCGGCCAGATCCCGTTCGGATGGCAGCCGCTCGCCGGTACGATACTGTCCCACCAGAATGTCCTGGGTCAGCCGGTCGGCAATGTCTTCGTGCTTCCTAGTTGCTGTCATAGGGCTGTCATAGTGTCACTGTCATGTTTGTTGGCTCTATCTCTTGGCGCTGCCTCTTGGATCTACCAGAGTGGTCAGACCAGATTGGTCAGGGCATCATACGGATTTGGAGATCAAAATCCAGTGAAATGTTACTCCTGGTAACGGGTTGCGACGGGGTTCTCAAAAGTCGCGGCGACGCCCACGCCGCGGAAACAGATGCTTTTGCTGGGGGAATCCCTTAGAGTGCCGCGCTTTTCCAGCCCAATGTTCGGGTTCACCCCACAGGAGAAAGTCATGAAAGTGGTCGCAAGGACTGACGAGTACACCATCTACCAGAAGCGCAGCGAACGCTATGCCGTTCAGGACAGCGACAAAGGCTGGGTCAACGGGGATGCCAAGGTGGCCATCTTGCTGCAACATAAGCTGATCGAAGCCCCCGCGCCGAAAGCGCCCGCGGCGGATCAAGCGCCCGCGGCTGATAATGAGACCGCGGCTGATAATGAGACCGCGGCTGAGGAAGCCCCTGCGGCTGAAGCAGACGCAGCCGAAGAGGCTTCTGACGAGGCGCCTGAAAAGTCGGAGTGATTCATTTGTCGGGAGGCCCCCACCCCGGATCCGGGACATGACCCAAGCCGTAGCCGAATTCAAGGTCGTTGCGGATTTCGAGCCCGCTGGCGATCAGCCCGCAGCCATCGCGGCGCTGGTGGACGGCCTCGAGTCGGGTCTGAGCCATCAGACCCTGCTGGGCGTGACCGGCTCCGGCAAAACCTTCACCATTGCCAACGTGATCCAGGCGGTGCAACGTCCGACCATCGTCATGGCGCCCAACAAGACGCTGGCGGCCCAGCTCTACGGAGAGTTCCGGGATTTCTTCCCGCACAATGCGGTGGAGTACTTCGTCTCCTACTACGACTACTATCAGCCCGAGGCCTACGTCCCGGCGTCCGACACCTACATCGAAAAAGATTCCTCGATCAACGCCCATATCGAGCAGATGCGGCTGTCCGCTACCAAGGCGCTGCTGGAACGGCGCGATACCATCATCGTTGCGTCGGTGTCCGCCATCTACGGCCTCGGCGATCCCCAGTCCTACCTGCGCATGGTTCTGCACCTCGATCGGGGTGATAAGGTGGATCAGCGATACATACTGCAGCGCCTCGCCGAGCTGCAATACACGCGCAACGACATGGTATTTCAGCGTGGCACCTATCGGGTGCGAGGCGATGTCGTCGACATCTACCCCGCGGAATCGGAAAAAGAAGCGGTACGGGTCGAGCTGTTCGACGATCAGATCGATGAGCTGTCCCTGTTCGACCCGCTTACCGGCGAAGTCATCAACCGCCTGCCGCGGTACACGGTGTTCCCGAAAACCCACTACGTCACCCCGCGGGAGCGTAGCCTGGCCGTCGTCGACGAGATCAAGGAAGAATTGAAAGACCGGCTGGAGTACCTCAACGCGCACAACAAGCTGGTGGAAGCCCAACGGCTGGAGCAGCGTACCCGCTTTGATCTGGAGATGATTCGCGAGCTCGGGTACTGCAATGGCATCGAGAACTACTCCCGCTATCTTTCGGGGCGCATGGCGGGAGAACCACCGCCCACCCTGTTCGACTACCTGCCCAAAGACGCGTTGCTGGTGATCGATGAAAGCCACGTATCCGTGCCCCAGGTAGGGGGCATGTACAAGGGCGACCGGTCACGCAAGGAAACCCTGGTGGAGTTCGGGTTCAGGCTGCCTTCGGCGCTGGACAACCGACCCTTGCGTTTCGACGAGTGGGAGCGCCTGGCGCCACAGGCGATCTTCGTCTCGGCGACACCGGCAGACTACGAGGACAGGATGGCCGGTCAGGTGGTGGAGCAGGTCGTGCGGCCCACGGGCCTGATAGACCCGGAAGTGCTGGTGCGTCCCGCTTCGACTCAGGTGGACGACCTGCTCAGCGAGGTCACCGAAACCGTTGCCAGGGGCGAGCGGGTGCTGGTAACGACCCTCACCAAACGCATGGCCGAAGACCTCACCGACTATCTGGACGAGCACGGGGTTCGGGTCCGCTATCTGCATTCGGACATCGATACGGTGGAGCGCATGGAGATCATTCGCGATCTGCGCCTCGGCGAGTTCGATGTGCTGGTGGGCATCAATCTGCTGCGGGAGGGTCTGGACATACCGGAGGTGTCTCTGGTGGCCATACTCGATGCGGACAAGGAAGGTTTCCTCCGGGCGGAGCGCTCGCTGATCCAGACCATCGGCCGTGCGGCCCGCAACGTCAGGGGTCGCGCCATTCTCTATGCGGACACTCATACGGGGTCCATGACCAGGGCCATTGACGAGACCAACCGGCGCCGGGCCAAGCAGGTCGCCTTCAACGAGGCCCACGGCATCACGCCTCAGACGATTCGCAAGCAGGTGGCGGACGTCATGGAGGGCGCGCCGATACCGGCCGCCGCCTGGCTGTTCATTACCGCCCTGGGCGGGCTGTTCCGCGTCAAGAAGCTGCGGGCGCGTTCTTCAGCGTCCGCCTAGCAAACGGCCCAATTTGAAAACCCGCCCCTGAGGCGGGTTCTTCTTACTCCTCTAGCCGAGGCCCCGGGCGGAACCGGATGGGCATGCGCCGGATGCCCGAGATAAAGTTCGACGCCAGCCACTCCGGTGCTGCGGCGAGCTCGATATCCTGCAGCCTTTCCAGTAACTCGCGCAGCATGGCGTCGATCTCTACCCGGGCGATGTGCTGTCCCAGGCACACGTGGGCGCCGGCGCCGAAGGCGATGTGAGGATTGGGGCTGCGCCTTATATCCAGTCGCCCCGGCCTTTCGAATACCCTCGGGTCCCAGTTGGCGGCGCCGAAGTAGCGAACCACCTTGTCGCCCGCACGAATTGCCTGACCGGCGATGCGGGTGTCTTCCAAAGCCGTGCGGCGCATGTAGATCACCGGGCTCACCCAGCGCAACAGCTCTTCGCGCGCGTTGGGAATCAGCGCCGGGTCCGCGCGCAGCGCAGCCAGGGCGTCCGGATTCTGCAGCAGCGCGTACAGGCCGCCGGCGACCAGATTCCTGGTGGTGTCGCCCCCCGCGTCGATCAGCAGCAGAAAGAACAGCTGGAAGTCGATGCTGTCGAGTCGTTTGCCGTCCACCTCGGCGTGAATGATCTGGCTGGCCAGATCATCGCCAGGCGCCCCCGATTTGGCGTCATAGACGTTCTGCGCGTATTCGAACATCTGCATCACCGCCTGAGCCTGGGCGCCCTCGGGCAGGGTCTCCGGCGCGGAGTGGATGGTTTCGGTCAGCTGGTAGAGTTTACGACCGTCATCCAGTGGCAGGCCCAGCAGCTCGGCAATGACGTAGGAGGGCAGCTCGCCGGCGACATCGGAAACGAAATCGCACTCGCCGGCCTCGATGACCTGATCGATGATCCGTCGTGACAGCTCAGCTGCCCGGGGTTTGAGGGCGGCGGCCGGCCCCTGGGTGAACTCACGGCTGATGATCTTGCGGAACCGGGTATGGGCCGGCGGGTCCATCATCAGCATCATCTTGTGCTCGCCGAACGCCATTTCCATCCCCGATTCGGGGTCGGCAATCATGATGGTGGGCTCTGAGGAAAAGGTTGCCGGATCCCGGCCCACCGCGGCAACGTCGTCATGGCGGGTCAGCGCCCAGAAACCGGGGCCGTTGGGCTCTTCGTGCCAGTAGACGGGCGCGTTATCCCGCAGCCAGTCGTACTGCTCGTGGGGATGGCCGTGAGCGAAGCTGGTCGGGTTGAGAAGATCGATGTTCATGGCTCACAACGCCCATTGCCCGCACATTGCCCACATCGGGCCCCGGCTGTCTGCATCGGGGTCCTGGTAGGCACGCCCGGATTCGAACCGGGGACCTCTACCATGTCAAGGTAGCGCTCTAACCAACTGAGCTACGCGCCTGCGCGAAAGGGCGGGGCGAAAGGGCCCCGCGAAGGGCGATTATCATACTAAATCCGACGCCGGATCATAGGGCTCCCCGGAGCTTCATTTTTGCCCTTGCATGACAAAGAGTTACGCGGGAGCAGGCTTGTGTCCGGGCGAATGGGGCAGTAGAATCGCGCGGCTCGGCGGCTTGCAGGAAGTTTTGGCGGTCGTCGGGTGCTGCGGGCACAAGCCGGAGCAGCCATAGAATCGGTCAGAGGAACCCAGGAGAGGTGGGGTCCACGCTGGCCGTTTGTCATTGCCAGATGGAGAACGTCTATTAAGAAAGGGGGTGCGAAACGCGTCGATCGCTCGGTCTTGAACGAAGAGATACGAGACTCGAATGTGCGTTTAATAGCGGCCGACGGCAGTCAGGTCGGTGTGGTTTCCCGTGAAGAAGCCTTGGACGAAGCCAAGCGGTCCGGATTGGATCTGGTGCTTATCGCGCCGGACGCCGAACCACCGGTTGTCAAAGTCATGGACTACGGAAAGCATCTTTTTGAGCTGAAGAAAACCAAAGCGGCTCAGCGCAAGAAGCAGAAGCAGATCCAGATCAAGGAAATGAAATTCCGACCGGGAACGGAAGAAGGCGATTACCAGGTAAAACTGCGCAACCTGGTTCGTTTTCTGGAAGATGGAGACAAAGCCAAAGTATCGCTTCGGTTTCGTGGCAGAGAAGTGGTTCATCCGGAAATCGGGATGAACCTGATGACGCGAATCGCCGAAGACCTAGACGAACTCGGCCAGGTGGAATCCGCGCCGAAGTTCGAAGGTCGACAGATGATCATGGTGCTGGCTCCCAGAAAAGGAAAAAAGCACTAGTCCAAGCTTAAGCAAGCCGGCGGCCCTGGTCAGGCGGGCCGAATCAGGAACTAGGCAATCAACCGGGCTCAGGGAAATGACGTCCGGCAAACGCTGTCATCATCAATGGGCAGCTGTAATGAATCGCGTGGAGTAAGGAAATGCCGAAGCTCAAATCGAATTCCGGCGCGGCGAAGCGTTTTCGCCGGACAGCCAAGGGTTTCAAACACCGAAAGGCCAATAGAAACCACATACTTACCAAGAAGGCCCCCAAGCGTAAGCGACAGCTGCGTGGCCTCGAGAATGTCGCCGCTGCCGATACCCGACGTATCGATCGCATGCTGCCGACCAAAGCGCGCTGAGGAGACGTCCCGATGCCAAGAGCAAGAAATACCGTGGCGTCCCGGAATCGTCGCAAGAAGGTTCTCAAGCAGGCCAAAGGCTACTACGGCGCCCGCAGCCGCCAGTTCAAGGTGGCAAAGCAGGCGGTCATTCGTGCCGGCCAGTACGCTTATCGAGACCGACGACAGCGCAAGCGCCAATTCCGATCTTTGTGGATCGTTCGCATCAACGCGGCGGCCCGCGAGCATGGCCTCTCGTACAGCCAGTTTATCAATGGCCTCAAGAAGGCGGAGATAGAAGTGGACCGTAAGGTGCTGGCGGACATGGCCATTCACGAGAAAGCGGCCTTTGCCGCGCTCGCGCAACAGGCTAAAGCCGTCCTGGGTTCCGAGACCGCTGAAGCGGCCTGAGGACCACGGTGTCCCGGCGTGAAGCCGGGAACGCGCCGGTAACCCCCAACCACACGCCGCCTTTTGAGCGATGAGCACGGAACTCGAACGAATACTCGATGACGCCCAGGCCGCGGTTGCCGCTGCCGAGGATGAGCGCGCGCTCGACGCGGTCCGGGTTCAGTACCTCGGAAAAAAGGGTCAGCTGACGGCGCTGTTGAAGAACCTGGGGCAGCTGTCTGCCGAGGAGCGACCCCAAGCCGGCGCGGCCATCAACGCCGCCAAGGATCACGTTCAGGCGTGGCTCGCCGACCGTAAGACGGATCTTGCAGCGGAACAGCTCCAGGCCGCGCTTGCCGCCGACCGGGTGGACGTGACCCTGCCGGGACGCCATCAGAGCCTTGGTGGCCTGCATCCGGTAACCAGCGTTCTGCTGCGAATCGAGGCGATTTTCGCCGGCGCCGGCTATGCGGTGGTTACCGGGCCCGAGATCGAGGACGACTACCACAACTTCGAAGCGCTCAACATTCCTGCTCATCACCCTGCCCGGGCCATGCACGATACCTTCTATTTCGGTGATGGCACCCTGCTGCGGACGCACACATCTCCGAGCCAGGTGCACGTCATGGAGCAGCAGGCACCCCCCATACGGGTCATATGCCCGGGCCGCGTTTACCGCCGCGATTCCGATCTGACCCACAGCCCGATGTTTCAGCAGGTGGAAGGGCTGGTGGTCGACCGGGGCGTCAGCTTTGCTGACCTGAAGGGCACGGTCATCGAGTTTCTGCAGACGTTTTTCGAGCGCGACCTGGATGTGCGTTTCCGTCCGTCTTACTTTCCGTTCACCGAACCCTCTGCGGAAGTGGATGTGCAATGTGTGCACTGTCTGGGCAACGGCTGCCGGGTCTGCAGCCAGACGGGCTGGCTGGAGGTGATGGGCTGCGGCCTGGTGCACCCCCGCGTGCTGGAGATGTCGGGCATCGACAGCGAGGAGTATTCGGGCTTCGCCTTCGGTATGGGCGGCGATCGGCTTGCCATGCTGCTTTACGAGGTAGACGACCTGCGCCTTTTCTACGAAAACGATCTGCGCTTCCTGCGCCAGTTCAACTGACCGGATACAGAGGCAGCAACGATGAAGTTCAGCGAAGCCTGGCTGCGTGAATGGGTCAACCCGCCGGTGGCGCGGGAACAGCTGCTGGAGCAGCTCACCATGGCCGGTCTGGAGGTCGATGGGGTGGCCCCGGTCGCCGGAGCCTTCAGCGGCGTGGTGGTAGGCCGGGTGGCGAGCGTTGAACCCCACCCGGATGCGGACAAGCTCGCCGTGTGTCAGGTCGAGGATGGAGAAGGTGCCGTTCAAGTGGTCTGCGGCGCGCCCAATGCGAGGCCCGGCCTGGTGACGGCCTTTGCCAGAGTGGGTGCCGTGCTGCCCGAAGATTTCAAAATCAAGAAAGCCAAGCTGCGCGGCGTGGAGTCTCGGGGCATGCTCTGCAGCGCTGCCGAGCTGGGCCTCGGTGATGATCACGACGGCATCCTGGAGCTGGCGGAGGATGCAGAGGTCGGCGCCGACCTCAGAGCAGCGCTGAACCTGGATGACGTCAGCGTGGACCTGGATCTCACGCCTAATCGCGGCGACTGCCTCTCTCTTCGCGGGCTAGCGCGCGAAGTGGGGGTGCTGAACAACAGCGTCGTCAGCTATCCCGAGAACCTGCTGGTTGCCGCTGCGGTCGATGATGTTTTTCCCGTTGCTCTGGAGGCGCCGGAAGGCTGTCCGCGCTATCTGGGGCGGGTGGTCCGGGGCGTTGACGCGACGGCGGATTCCCCCGCCTGGCTCAAGGAGCGCCTGCGCCGTTGCGGGCTTCGCAGCATCGATGCGGTGGTTGATGTCACCAACTACGTGATGCTCGAGCTGGGACAGCCCATGCACGCGTTCGACCTCCGTCAGCTGCAGCAGGGCATCGTGGTACGCATGGCGACCTCCGGCGAGAAGCTCACCCTGCTGGATGGCAAGGAGGTGGCGCTGGACAAAGATACACTGCTCATCGCGGATGCCAGCGGGCCGGTGGCCATCGCCGGCGTCATGGGCGGGGAGCGCAGCGGGGTGCAGCCGGACACCCGGGATGTTTTTCTTGAATGCGCCTTCTTCGCACCGCTGGCGGTCGCAGGAACGGCGCGCCGCTACGGTTTGCACACGGATGCCTCGCACCGCTATGAGCGGGGCGTGGACTCGGCGCTGCAGCACCAGGCGATGGAGCGCGCCACCCGGCTGCTGCTCGACATCGTCGGTGGGGAGGCGGGTCCGGTCACCGAGGCGGTGGACCCGGAAAAGCTGCCGGTCAGACCGACGGTGCGCCTGAGGGAAAACCGCCTGAATCAGCTCGTTGGCGCGCCCATGTCGACGACGGACGTGGACGAGGCGCTGGAGCGCCTCGATTTCCAGCTGCAGGAACGTTCGGTGACCGAGGACGAAGGCGTGTGCTGGACCATCCAGGCGCCCAGCCATCGATTCGACATCGAGCGGGAAGCCGACCTGGTGGAGGAGGTCGTCCGGATTTACGGCTACAACCGGGTTCCCGCCAGGCGCCCGGTGACCGATCTTGCCTTGCGCCGGATTCCGCTGAACCTGTCTGCCGAAGCCGATCTCAAGCAGTTCCTGGCAGCGCAGAGCCTTCAGGAAGCGGTGACCTACAGCTTCGTCGATCCCAAGCTGCAGGATCTGCTGGATCCTGGAACCCGGCCGGTTGCGCTGGCCAACCCCATGTCGTCGGAGCAGTCGGTGATGCGAACCAGCATGCTTGCCGGCCTGGTGGGCGCGCTGCAGATCAACGCATCCCGCCAGCAGGACCGGGTACGGCTGTTCGAGATAGGGCTGTGTTTTCAGCCGGTGGCGGAAGCGGGTTCAAAGGATGAAAGCGACGACCGTTCCGGCGGCCCCGCCGCCGTACGGCAGACGCCCATGGTCGCCGTGCTGCTGTCCGGCCCGCGCACGCCGGAGGGCTGGAATCTCGGCCGGGACGACGTGGACTTCTTTGACATCAAAGGCCTCATGGAGCAGGTGTTCGATTGGGCGGGGGTGGCGAACGTCGACTACGCGTTGCGCCGTGACCCGATCATGCATCCGGGGCAGGCGGCCTCAGTGCTGGTCGCGGGAAAATTGGTGGGTCGGCTGGGGCGGCTGCACCCGGAGATTGAGGCACGGCTCGACGTGGCAAGGCCGATCTACTTCCTCGAGGTGGAAGCAGCCGCAGTACTGGAACGGGGAATACGCAAGTATCAGGCTTTTTCCCGATACCCCAGCGTTCGACGGGATCTGGCCCTGGTGGTAGACCAGCAGGTCACGGCGGGAGAGATCGGGCGGGTCGTGAGGGAAACCCTGGGCAGCACTCTGACTGACTTCAGGGTATTTGACGTCTATCACGGCAAAGGTATTGATTCTAATGAAAAAAGTCTTGCTGTGGGGTTGACCTTGCAGGATCCATCGGCCACTCTTACCGAAGATCAGATCGCAGGCTACACAAACGACGTGTTGGCCGCACTTCAACGCGAGGTCAGCGCGCGGCTGCGTTGACGCTGGCGGTGGGACGAAGGGAGCGCACCACCGCGTCGGAGATCGACGTTTTCGGCTGCATTTTCGGCTGCAAAGGCGAACTCGATGGGTCTCCGGCGGTAGAGCTATAAAAAGCCATAAAAATGGAGGTGGCGCGTTGAGTGCACTGACCAAGGCACAAATGGCCGATCGCCTTTTTGAGGAACTGGGCCTCAATAAGCGCGAAGCGAAAGAAGTGGTAGAGATGTTCTTTGACGAGGTGAGATCGTCACTGGAACGCAACGAGCAGGTGAAGCTGTCGGGTTTCGGCAATTTCGACCTGCGGGAAAAGGGCGAGCGCCCTGGGCGCAACCCCAAGACTGGAGAGGAAATACCCATTTCAGCTCGGCGGGTGGTGACTTTTCGTCCGGGCCAGAAGCTGAAAGCGAGGGTGGAAGCATATGCTGGACGCGAGTCAGAATGACGAACTGCCGCCCATCCCGGGCAAGCGTTACTTTACCATTGGAGAAGTAAGCCAGCTCTGTGATGTGAAGCCGCACGTGCTTCGCTACTGGGAGCAGGAGTTCGCACAGCTCAAGCCGGTGAAGCGCCGGGGTAACCGTCGTTATTACCAGCGCCAGGACGTGATCGTCATCCGACAGATCCGTTCGCTGCTATATGATCACGGCTTCACCATTGGCGGCGCGCGCCAGCGTCTGCAGGGAGACGATGCCAAGCAGGACCAGACGCAATTCAAGCTGCTGGTCAAGCAGATGATCGTCGAGCTCGAGGACGTTCTCAGGGTCCTCAAATCCTGATCGGCTCCGGCTGACGGCTAGTCGATCCGCTTCCCGGCCAGGACTCCATGACCGCCATCGAGATGTTTCTGCGACTCGGCTGCAGCCTGGTCGGCTGGATGGTCATTTACGCCTATTGCCTGTGGATGGCCACGCTGCGGGTCATCGGCTGCGGTGTCGATGGCGACCAGTTCTGGCGCCTGCTGTTGGGGTTCGCGCCGGTTGCCCTGGGGTTTGCGGCGCTCATCGGCCTCAGCGCCCGATTGCCTTCCATCCATCAGATTCTGCGGTGGGGTGTCGTGCCGCTGCTGTTGCTGGTTCCTCTGGCGGTCTGGCCTGCCTGGACCACATTCGATCTCGTGAATCTCCAGGGCGAAGGTATCTGCGCCCCAGCGCCCTCGAGCAGCTGGCAGCTCTGGTGGGCACCGGCGCAGTTCGCGACCCTGCTGGTGATCTCCCTCGCCGCCTGGCGCGCCTGGCGTCAGCGCCCTTAAACTGATATAAAACCTTCTATGACTCAGGGGGTTAGCGAGTCATGTTTAAAACTTTTATAGAACTGCATTCAAGCATTTGAAAAGGAGGGGCGCCATGAGTATGGCTTCTGAATTCAAGGATTTCGCCATGCGCGGCAACGTCGTGGATATGGCGGTAGGTATTGTGATTGGTGGCGCCTTCGGCAAGATCGTGTCGTCGTTCGTCGCGGACGTGCTGATGCCGCCCATCGGCATGCTGCTGGGCAACGTGGATTTCAGTGAGCTGGCGATTACGCTTCAGGAAGCTTCCGGCGACAGCGCGGCGGTGTTGATGAAGTACGGGGTGTTCATCAATACGATCATCGACTTTGTGATCATCGCCTTTGCCATCTTCCTGGTCATCAAGGGCATGAACTCACTCCAGAAGGAAGAAGAGGCAGCACCGGAACCGGAAGCTCCCCCGGCGCCCAGCGCGGAGGAAGTTCTGCTGACGGAGATACGGGACGCGCTCAAAGCGCGTTAGGCAGACGGCGAAAAGACGGCGGAGTTTGTCGAGCTAGATCGGACGCTCATCTGATCATCAACCGTTCCAGCCTCTGCCGTCGCTCCTGGGAAATCACCACCGCCTTACGAGTGGTGAGATCCATGGCGACGCCCACCGCCTCGGCGGTTGCCGCGCAGCGACCGGCGGTCTCGTCGATCACCACGTGGGCCATGCTCTGAGTCTTGTTGCCCAGGGCGCGGATTCCCGACAGCTGACAGAACATGCTGCCGCGACGCAGCGACGCGTGGACGTGCAGCCGGTACTCCAGAGCGGCCCCGCCCTGAGCGCCGCTCTGTCGCGCCTCGCTATCTGCCTCGCTGTTCAGAAAGGCCCACAGGTTCGGCATGCCGTCTGAAATCCGTCCGATGTAGTGGTGCGGCAACAGCATTCCTGCCGCGTCGCATTCGTCCGCGCCGATGATGCCTCTCCCGACCACCTGAAAACCCAGCGATTCGGCTGCCTGCCGGGTGCCCGGAACGCTGTGGGTGGCGGCTGGGTCCAGGCCTCGCGCTGCTGCTTCGTCGGGCACTGGAACCGTGGGTCCATCGCGGACCTGCCACCCTTCGGTGGCGATGGTGGTGACGAATGCGGCCACCGGTAGGTCGGTGAGGTTGTCCACCATCAGCTGCAGGACGTCCAGCTCGTCCTCGCCGAACCTGGCGATGCCGCAGTCGATACGCAGCGGCGTGGCGATGCGGGCTTCGCGCAGAAACCGGATGTGCTGCACCCGGATGCGCTGCAGCACGGCATCGGGATCCGCATGGGTTGTCAGGTTCCGGTGCAGCAGAAACACCTGCAAAGCCTGGTTCATCTTGTGGGCATAGAAGCGCACGTTCAGATGGTCGTTCTCGTCGCACTCCCAGCGATTGACGCTGCCCCAGTAGCTGCCAAGCAGTTCTGCCTGCGGGTTGTTGGTCATGATGGGTCTTACCTGCGCCCGACCGCTCAGCGCTCGGCGCTCGAAGCGGGCTGAGCGGCGGCCGCGGTGACCGCGTCCATCAGCTCCTGGTCCAGATGCCCGTCGGCAATCAGGCCACTGCCCTGCTGAAACTGGCTGAGCGCGCCACGAGTCGCCGGACCCAGAATGCCGTCCGGTTTGCCGACGTCGTAGCCCAGACGCTGCAGATCGGTCTGCAGCTGCTTCACCTGGGCACGGGAGAGGCGAACGCCATCGGTGGGCAGCCGTTGAGCCAGCGTGCCGGCGCCGGCTATCCGATCGGCCAGGTGGCCAACGGCCAGCGCGTAGTATTCGGAGCGGTTCCAGCCCATTATCACCCTGAAGTTCCGATAGGTGAGAAAAGCCGGCCCGTCGTAACCTGCCGGTACGATCAGCGCCGCCGGCAGATCCAGCGGCGGCAGAGGCTGGCCTAGGGCGTTGGTGATGCCCATGCCCGCCCACTCGTACAGGGGGCGTTGCTTTTTCCGTCCGGCCAGGGAGAAATCGAAATTCTTCGGCAGGCGGACCTCCCGCCCCCAGCGCAGCCCCGGTTCCCAGCCGAGCTGCTGAAGAAAGTTGCCGGCGGATGCCATGGCGTCAGGCACGCTGCCCCACAGATCGCGGCGACCGTCCCCGTCTCCATCCACCGCGTAGCGCAGAAAGGTCGAGGGCATGAACTGAACGTGGCCCAGAGCGCCGGCCCAGGATCCCACCATTCGATCGGAGTCGATATCGCCGGCGTCCAGGATCTGCAGCGCAGCCATCAGCTCTGCGGTGAAAAATTTGCTGCGACGCTGGTCGCAGGCCAGGGTTGCAAGGGAATCCGGTGCCGGCATGTTGCCGAAATAGCTGCCGAAGTTGGTCTCCAGGCCCCAGAATGACACCAGATAGTGTGGCGGCACGCCCGTTTTCCTCTGCACCCGAGCCAGCAGCGCCGCATGCTCGGCCAGCAGCCTCCGTCCTTTCTCTACCCGGGTGGGGGTCACCCGCTTGGAAAAGTAGTCGGCGAACGTCTGGGTGAACTCCGGCTGCCTGCGGTCCAGCTCAATGACACGTTCGACGTAGCTCACCTGCCCCAATACCTCGTCCACGATCGGCTCCGAGATGCCCTCGGCGCGGGCCTGGCGCTGAAGGTTTACGACGCACTGGGCGAACGCGCCCTGTTCTGCGGGCGCGCTGGCACGCTCCTGGGCGGCCGCCAGCGCTGCGGAGAAAGCGGTCAGCGTGATCAGCAGGGTCTGTTTATGGAAGCACCTCTTCATAGCAGGGCCTCTTATACAACAGCCAGGGGAGGCGGTTGGCAGCCGCCGCGCAGGCTGGCGATGTGGCCGGCAAGGCGGATGGTGGTGTAGTCGCCGCCGTAGGGCCCGACGATCTGGAAGCTGATGGGCAAACCCGATTCGCCGGTGCCCAGCGGCGGCACGCTCGCCGGAAGATAGGCCATGCCGGTGAGAATCGTCCAGCGCAGCAGGTCGACATAGGGCCTCACCTCGCCGTTGCAGGTCAAGGTCCGGGTGGCGAAATCACCTTCCTGCAGGTGCTCGAAAGGCGGCACGAAGCAGATGGGCATGATGATGGCGTCGAAGCGCTGGAAGAACTCGGCCCACTTTGCGCGGATGACTTCTCGTGCCGCGTGAGCATCCAGCCAGCTGCGGTGGCTGGAGGTGGAATCCGCGCTGTCGATCTCGTCATCGTCCAGAGATTCTTCGATGCTCGATTGCACCATGGCCGCCGTCACCAGCCACATGCCCAGGTTCGATGCCTGGTGCGGGTCGATGTCCGGGCGCGCGGCTCTGTCTACGCTGACGCCGGACGCTTCAAGCGCATCCACCGCGTCGTTCATCACGGCCAGCACCTCGGCATCAACCGGGCAGAAAGGATCATCCAGCCAGGCGGCCACGCGCAGCGCCTGGATGTTGTCCGGTGGCGGCGCGAGTCGTGCCACCAGCGGGCCTTCTTTCTTCAGCAGGATGCCCAGCAGCAGCTCCAGATCCTCTGCCGAGCGGGCGATGGGCCCGAGCACGTTCACGTCGGCTTCGATGGTGCCGCCGTCTTCGTAGTCGAGATAGCCGGTAGAGGGCACGACGCTCCAGCTCGGCTTGTGGCCGAAGACGCCGCAGAACGATGAGGGAAAGCGAATGGAACCGCCAATGTCGGTGCCGATCTCGAAAGAGGTCAACCCGGTTGCCACGGCGGCCGCCGCTCCCCCGGAAGAGCCGCCTGGGACCCGATCCGGGTCCCAGGGGTTCACCGTGGTGCCGAACATTTCATTGTAGGATTGAACGTCGCCCGACCACCTCGGCAGGTTGGTCTTGCCGAAGACGATGGCGCCGGCCTCTTTCACGGCCCGAACGACGGGCGCGTCGCGGTCCGGGATGTTGTTGTGCAGCTCGACGGCGCCGCCGGTGGAGCGCAGGCCTTCGGTTTCCAACGCGTCTTTGATGGTGATGGGGACGCCGTGCAGGGGACCCACGGCCTCGCCCCGGGCCAGCGCGGCGTCCGCTGCGTCGGCCGCTGCCCGGGCCCGTTCATGGTCCAGGGTGATCACCGCGTTCAGCTGGGGGTTGATGCGCTCCGTTCGGGCAAGCAGCAATTCCAGCAGCCCGCGGCTGGTGATCGCGCCCGTTCTTATCGCCTCGGCCTGTTTGACGGTAGGCCAAAGGGCCACTTCTTCGTCTGCCTGCATCCTGGCGGTCTCCAAGCCGGTGATGGACGGGGTCGATTCTACGCATGAAATTGCCCTGGCTCATATCTCTTCTAAACTTTTACTGATACTGGGCATCCCGGCTGCGCGGGGGCCTTCTTTACGCAATCGATGAGGAAATGGCAGGTAGCCATGGAGAAACCGGCAACACCGCACAACGAAAAAGAGCGCCTCAGCGAGCTGAAGGAACTGGGCCTGCTGGATTCGGAGGCCGAAGAACGATTCGATCGCTTTACCCGGCTCGCGAAGCGGCTGTTCGGTGTGCCTGTCGCCCTGATCAGCCTGGTTGATTCCGATCGACAGTGGTTCAAGTCGCGGCAGGGACTGGATGCGACGGAAACGCCGCGGGATGTATCGTTCTGCGGCCATGCCATTCTCGGCAGCGAGATCTTTGTGGTCGAGAACGCATCCGAGGATGCCAGGTTCTCCGACAACCCGCTGGTGACCGGCGATCCCAACATCGCGTTCTATGCGGGATTCCCGCTGACGGGGCCTAAGGGCCACAAGGTGGGTACGCTCTGTCTGCTGGATCAGAAGCCGCGGGTGCTCGATGAAGAGGACCTCGAGACGCTGCGGGATATCGGCAACATGGTGACCAGCGAGCTGGCCTCGCTGCAGCTTGCCAGCACCGATTCGCTCACCGGCATTTCGAATCGGCGCGGCTTCGAGATGCTGGCTGCTCAGGCCCTGGCCATGTGCGTGCGGTCCTCACAGCCCGCGGCGGTGGTGATGATCGACATGGATGGTTTCAAGGCCATCAACGACACGTTCGGGCACGAGGAAGGGGACCGGGCGTTGATCCGCTTCTCGACCCTGCTGGTGGAGACGTTTCGCGATTCGGACGTGGTCGCTCGCTGGGGCGGGGATGAATTCTGCGCAGTGCTCACCGGCGCGGATGCGCAGCAGGCGCAGATCGCCGTCAGCCGCCTTTCGAATGCGCTCGAGCGTCACAACGCGGAGCCCGGACGCCGCTATCTCCTGCAATTCAGCGCGGGCGTGGCCGAGTACCATCCGGATCGTCACAGCAACGTCGTCGACGTGATGCGGGAAGCCGACACCCTGATGTACGATCACAAGCGGGCTCGGCCAGACAACAGCGCTGCGTAGCTCTGCCTCGCGCACTGAGTCCGAAAATCAGGTGCCTTCTTCCGCTGGCTGCTGCTGTTTCAGCAGGTCACGCAGACCCCGTTTGAAAAGATCTTTGGTCGATTCCTTTTCCGTGGCTTCGGCCGGACTCTGAGCGTCGTCGTCAACTGCGGCTTCGGTTTCCGCGCCTGTGCTTGAAGCCGGCTCCTCTGGCTCCCCCAGCTTCTTCAGCAGAAGGTCTCGGGCCCGTTTCTCGACCTTGCCGCGTACCGCCTCGGTCAGCAGGCCCTTCATGTCGACGCCGACCTTGGGCGCCATCATGGGGCCCTCGATCGTCAGTGGAATCTTGAGGTCGACCAGGTCTTTCAGGCTGGCGGCGTCGGCGTCCGTGGTGTCGCGCAGGACCAGGGCGTTGAGCCGATAGTCCAGCGTCTGCTTGATCAGGTTCAACCCGCCTTTCCCGGTCAGGCGCAGGCTCGGCAGGTCGGCGGTGAGATCGTCGCTTCCCAGTATCCCCTCGGCCAGCTTGCCGCTGAGGGACAGCGAGCGGATGGGCGTTTCCTTGGTGTCCGGCTCGGTGGGCGGCGGTTCCTTCTTCAGCAGGGACCGGGCGCTTCGAATCTCGTGTTGAATGTCCATGCCCCGGTACAGGCCGTCCACCAGCTGCAATGCAAAATTGCCATTAAGAACCTCCAGCAACTCGTTGAAGTTATTGCCCTTTCCTGACCCATCGAGCTGCAGAGACAGGGCACCGGAAACCCGGTCGGTGGCAAAAAAGCTTTGCAGCACCTCACCTATCTGCACGGTGCTGATCTGCTGATCCATCGACAGCACCGCCTTGGGACCCGTTGCGTCGATGGTCAGCGAGCCCTGATAGGTGCCGCCGTAGAGGCTGGCTTTCAGGGGCGCCAGACGGAGCACGCCGTCTGCGGCACGGACGTCGGCCTGCAGATTCTGCAGCCTGAGCTTGAGCGCGGTGAGCTCCCGTACCTGGAGCGTTCCAGTGAGATTCAGCTCGCGGATCTCGTCCACGGGGATCTCGGCGTCGGTCTCGGCTTCTTCAGCGGCAGCGTCTTCCGGCGGCAGGTAAGCGTCCAGGTCCAGTCGATCCAGCGACAGCGCGACACGGGCGGCCAGCTGGTCGAAGTCGTCGATTTTAAGACTGCCGGTCGCGCTCGTCCTGTCGAGCTGAAGGTTCAGCGGATCCAGGGCGATGGAACGGCGGGTCAGCCGCCACTGGCTCTTCCCAGACAGATCTGAGAGCGCTGCAGGGTCCGCGGTCTGTGGTGGGTCGCCAAGGGCCGTCAGCAGCTGGCGCGGAGACAGGCTGCTGAGCTCGACGGTGCCGGACAGTTGAGGGTTTGTCGCAGCGATATTGCCAGAACCGGTGATGGAGAAGCTGCCGCCGGCAGTGTCGCCGTTCAGGCTCAGCGACAATCGGTTCGCCGTGTTTTCCACAGCGAAATCCACATTGGTGACGTCGACTCCGGCCGCCCGCAGCTGGGCGATCTGCAGCTGGCCCTGCAGCGGCACGTCTTTGAGCGCATCCAGTGGCAGGGTGGTCGCGTCCGCGTCGGCGTTTGCAGCTGGGGTCGCAGTGGATGATGCTTTCTGGTCCGCCGGTTCCGCCACATAGCGGTCCAGATCCATGCCGTTCAGCTGCAGGTCGAAGCGAAGCGCCAGGGTTTCGAGATTGTCGATCCCCAGCCCGCCGGTCAGCAGCGTGTCGTCCAGCATCAGCTCGAGATCACTCAGGGCAGCGCTCTGGTAGTCGGCCCGCCAGCTGCCGGTGCCGGACAGCGATTGCAGCGCGCTGGAATCCGCAGGCGCGTAGGGTTCTCCGAAGGCGGCAAGCAGCTCCCTGGGGGCGCCGTCCAGGATCTCGACCTTGCCCTGCAGCACCGCATCCGGCGTGCCCAGGGTGCCATCGCCCTGCATTCGCAGCCGCGCGCCCGGCGCCTCGAGCTCGAGATTCAAAGCTGCAAACGTCACCAGATCTCCGGCCAGCCCAACGGTGGTCGCAAGCGTCAGCTGGGCGCTGGTGCCGTTGGATTCGTCCGTCAGATCAAGGGTCATGTCCACGGGGATCGGCAGGTTCTCCCCCACGGCGCCGGTATCGATGCGCAGGTTGCTTGCGGTGAAAGCGCTCTCCGTGCCCTGGTCCTGATAGCGGACCTGGCCGTTTCGAATTTCGACGCCCGCGACGTTCAGAGCGCCCAGGTTCGATGGCTCGTCGGTTGCCGACGCTTCGGCCTGCGGCGTCTCGAACTCCCAGTTTCCACGGCCATCGGCGAGCTGAATCAGGGAGATATCCAGCCCGTCCAGCGTCACGGTGCCGATCTCGATCTCGCGGCGGGTGATCAGCGGCCACAGTTTCAGGCTCAGCGCGGCACTTTCGATCTTTGCGAATGACTGGTCCGGGAACCCCGGCGGATTGCTGAGCGAGGAGGGTCCAACGGCGACGCTGCAGCAGGGAAACCAGCTGAGATCGAGGTCGCCCGGCAGTTCGAAGTTACGCCCGGTGTTTTCCTCGACGACCTCGATCAGCATGGGTCGGTAGTCATTGGGCTCGAATATCAGGGCTACCGCCACCGCTACCCCGATCAGGGCGACGACGAGAATTGCGAGGGCGCCTGCGAGCACTTTCCACAGCAGTTTCATGAATTCAGCAACCTTCCCAGCAGACGGATGACAGCGTTAATCCAGTCTGCACTTATCTATACTCATTGGTCACCATTGCATCGCGTTGCGAAAATATGAAACTGGGTCGTTCGATGCTGCTTGGCATCCTATGTGCAGCTGCAGCCTTTGACTGCGTTGCATCCGACAGGTTCGGCTTTCTGCCGGACAAAGGGGATGCCAATCTGAGCTTCTATCTGGATAACGACCTGTTCGCGAATACCGACCAGAATTACACCAATGGCATCCGGCTGTCCTGGATTTCAGGCGCCCGGGATCCCAACGAGTTCGGTCGGGTGCAGCGGTGGCTGAAACGCCTCAATGGTGATTCGGAGAGTCGGGCCCTGTTTCGAAAGCTGTCGGGATTTTCAGGCCACGAGACGTTGGAATACAACTACGGATTCTCCCTGACTCAGCTGATGTTTACCCCGGAAGATCTGCTGGCGCCTGTGGCGCCTCGAGGCCAGCGTCCCTATGCGGGCTGGCTTGGGGTTGATCTCTCTCTGCAGACCAAGGATGACAGGGCGCTGAACGCGCTCGGCCTCGCCATCGGCACCACGGGCCCGCACTCGTATGCGGAGGAGGCTCAGAATTTCGTCCACGATATCCGCGGCCTCGACGAGTTCCAGGGCTGGGACAGCCAGATTCCCAACGAGGCGACGCTGAACCTTTACTCGACGCAGCGGCGTCGGATTATACTGAACGATCCGGGGTGGGGCAGGTTCGGCATCGACGGCTTCACCGAGTGGCGGATGGCGCTTGGTACCTTTCTCACCGCGGTCAACGTCGGGTCCCTGATCAGGTTCGGCTGGAATCTGCCCCTGGATTTCGCCGATGCCCGACTTTCTGTGACCGCTTATTCCCATCAGCCGTTCACCACGTCCCGCAAGCAGCGAGCCAGTTGGTCGCTTTACGGTGTCGTTGGTGCCCTTGGCTCTGTAGTGGCGCACAACATTACTCTCGACGGGCCCGTGTTCCGGAATTTCGACACCGGAACCAGCAGCCGACCTCTGGTCGGCGAGCTGTATGCCGGGTTCGGCGTCCGTTATCGCCGCTGGAACTTCAGTTACGTGCACACCTACAGGTCCAAGGAGTTCGAGGGGCAGGATGATGCGCCTTCTTTCGGGTCGCTGACCCTCAGTTATCAGCTCTGAGCACCTGTAATCTGAGAGCGTTTGACAGAGGGCCCCAGGGGCGCAGGCTGATAGGCGCCCTATTTTTCAGTGCTCGACGCCTCTGCCGCAGCAAACTCTGCCCGTGCTTTTTCCAGAGCCTCTTCCAGGTCACCGTAGGCGTTGTCCAGGCCGTCCCTGATCTCGTCCCACGCGCTCGCAGAGCTCTTGCCGAGGCGCTGGGTCATCTCGGATATCTGGCTCCGGCGCGCTTCGAGCTCCCGCATCAGCTTCGCCTGCTGCTTACGGACGTCACTGGTGAGCTCCTGAGATTCGATTTCGGCATTTTTTGCGAGCGCCTCGATCTTCGCGTCGATTTCCTTGAGCTCTTTCTGCGCCGCCGCCAGCGCTTCATCCCGTTGATCAAAGCTGTAGGCGGCGATTTCGCTGGTCAGCTGGCTGAAGGTTTCTTTCAGGTCACCCAGCGTTACGTCCTGCTTTGCCGAATCTGAATCCGCCTCGCGGGTGCACGCCTGGGCGGCCATCAGCAGGGTGGTGGTGATAAGGATGAAAGCCCAATTTCTCGGCATGGATCGCTCCTTTGGCGTCGTCTAGGTCTGACACCAAAGCTTACTGCAAGTGCCGGCAACCTGCTCAGCGTAGGGGGTCACATTGGGATAAACTGACGATTACGGTCAACCTCCAGGTAACAGCGCTATGAAATCCAGAATCTGCGAAATGACGGGCTGCGAGTTCCCACTCTTTGCTTTCAGTCACTGTCGTGACGTTGTCGCCGCCGTCAGCAAGGCGGGCGGATTCGGCGTGCTCGGCGCAGTCGGCCACACGCCGGAGTCGCTTGAGATCGAGCTGAACTGGATAGACGAGCAGGTGGGGGATAAGCCTTACGGGGTCGATCTGATCGTGCCGACCAGTCTGGCGGATCGTGAGGGCTCGCTGACACCCGAAGAGCTGGAAGCCCGGGTGCCGGAGGCGCATCGTCGGCATGTCGAGCACATTCTGGCGGAGCACGGCATAGACACTGCCGGGCTTTGGGACCGTGGGGTGGCGGCCGGCTTCGGTGACAACCTGCGGGAAAGCGGGGCCAGCGCGCAGCTGGACGTGGCATTGCGGCATCCCATCCGGGCAGTGGTCAACGCGCTCGGCGCGCCGCCGGTGTTCATGGTGGAAAAAGCCCGAGCCAAGGGCATCGCCGTTGGAGCGCTCACCGGCTCGCGGGAGCACGCCATGAAAAACGTCGAGGCTGGCGTTGATTTTCTGGTTGTGTCGGGCACCGAAGCCGGCGGCCACTGTGGCGAGATTTCTACGCTGGTGGTGGTGCCCGAAGTGATCGAGACCCTCAGGCAGCATGGCCATGATGTCCCGGTGCTGGCCGCTGGCGGCATCGTTACCGGCCGCCAGATGGCGGCGTGCATGATGATGGGCGCCGCCGGTGCCTGGACGGGCTCGGTCTGGTTGACCACGGCGGAGGCGGAAACGCTGCCATCCATCAAGGAAAAGATGCTCTCCGCGAACTCCCGACAGACCGTTCGCTCCAAGAGCCGCACCGGCAAGTACACGCGACAGCTGCGCTCCCCCTGGACGGACGCCTGGCAGGAGCCCGAAGCGCCGGAACCGCTTCCCATGCCCCTGCAGGGGCTGGTCAGCGGGCCCGCGCTGAACCGCATCGACAAGCTCGCCGAAAGCGGCCATCAGGGCGCGAAGCAGCTGGCCACCTACTGGGTGGGTCAGGGTGTCGGCCTGATGAACGACGCCCTGTCAACCCGCGCCGTTGTGCAGAACTTCATGGAAGACTTTGCCGCCGCTTATGAGCAAATGCAGTCGGTGATGGAGGGTTAAGAGGAAAGGGGTGGTGCCGGAAAGGGGTGGTGCCGTTCGTTAACCTTTAACCTTTCGAGGGGTGGTGCCGTTCGTTAACCTTTAACCTTTCGTATCGACCTCGCCGAAAAGGTTAAAGGTTAACGAACGGCACCACGGCCGACCGACTGTTGTTCCTCGGAGATCTTCATATCGATATAGGCTCGCATCGCCTTTAGCTCTTCGCTGGCGCCGATTAGCCGCATCAAGGCCTGAGCGATGCGGAATTCGGAAGACGCCTTCAGCGCGGCGAAGCTTTCGTAGCGACGCTCTTTTCCGTTTACCTTCACCATTGGCTCCGGAAACTTTTCCTGCATTTCGGCCAGATGAGCATCGGTGAAGACGAAAGCTTCAGCGTCATCGTGTCGACGGTCTTTGCGCCAGTGCATTACATCCGCCGCCGTCTTGATTGCGATTAGCAGAATCAATCCGACTGTTGGTTCGTCCAACGCCATCAGCGCGAATCCGCCGCATAGAATCGTCAAATGCAGAACGACGATGCGTCGATAGGGCGACACCATCAACACCGCGGCGCCCTCCGAACCGAGCCCTTGCCGACGAATGCTTCGTAGCCAGTCGACCAGTTGCAGCAGAGTTAATGCTGCCACGGCCGTTATCATTATGTTGGAAGACAGCATGGCCTGTGCTGTAGCCAGGAGGTCTCCGTTGACGCTGGCAATCGTCCCGGAGCCGAAGAGAGAGATGATGAACGAGCCGTGGCCGTAGCAGAACATGCCATAGTGAAGTACGAAGAATGGGGCCAGTAGCAGAGGAAATATCAGATCGACGGCATGGTTGTAGGGGCGCACCAGCATACGGAGCACAACGAACCCGCCGATTACCAGATTTTCCAGCCAGTAGAGGAAGATCAGGTCGAAACTTGCCCAGTTGAACTGCAGCACGCCAATCAGCGGTATGGCGTTCAAGGCCAGCAAAGTGAAAATGCCGAGGCGTTGGTGCCTTTCCTGATTCTCGCCGTAGAACACGTTCTGTAATCCGACCTGGATGCCCAGGTTTGTCTGCCCGATGTCCTAATAATGGACGATCGTGGCCAGCATCGCCTTGGGTTGGACTACTTTGGATGTTGTTGGTGTGAACGAGGTCTCAGGGCGACGGGGAAAGAGGGCGGTGCCGTTCGTTAACCTTTAACCTTTTGATAAACCGAAAGGTTAAAGGTTAACGAACGGCACCCAAAACGGCACCCAAAACATAAGGTTAAAGGTTAACGAACGGCACCCAAAACTTCAGGCAGCCTGTCCTTTGAATTCCACTTCCGGGAAGCCGGCATCAGCGGATTCGCGCATTTTGTCGTAGTAGACGTTTGCGCCTCCGTAATAGATCAGCACCCGCGGCTTCTTGTCTTCGATATTGGCGCCCATCATCCACG
>CAMYJX010000047.1 GCA_947258825.1 uncultured Pseudomonadales bacterium | reverse complement strand
TGCCAATGTCGAGGGTAGGATCGAGAACGTCGGCACCCTTGTCCACCGCTCCCAGCACAGCATCGGCACCGACGCTGACGTTTTCCAGGTCGAGGCTGGCCGCGTTCCGCGAATCCGTCATCTTCAGCCGGTTGACGGCGAGGCCTTCGCTTCCTGAGTCAACGATGAACAGGGTGAGCCCGTCCCGGTCCTCGGGCTTTCCCGACGTGCGCGCAACGACAATGAACTTGTCCGCGGAGTTACCGTCCACCACGAAGCTCTTGCTGCCACTGAGTCGGTAGCCGTCACCGTCGGCGGTAGCCGCGGTGGCGACGCCGTAGGGGCTGTGTCGGTGGGACTCCTCCAGGGCGAGGGCCATGAGCAACTCGCCACCCGCGATTGCCGAGAGCAGGCTGGATTTCTGAGCTTCGGTGCCACCGATATTCACCGCCGAACCGGCCAGCCACACCGTTCCGAACAGCGGGCTTGCGGTCAACGTGCGGCCTGTTTCCTCAGTTACCACGCCGAGCCCTTTATACCCGAATGCCAGCCCACCAAACTCTTCCGGCCAGGGGATGCCCGCCCAACCCAGATCAACCATGGCCTTCCAGGTACCACGATCGAAGGCATCCGGCTCGTCCCGATCCCGAATCTGGCGCAGCTGGTCAATGGGCGCGCTGTTGGCGCAGAAGTCCTTGGCACTGTCCTTGAGCATGTTCTGCTCTTCATTCAGGATCATGGGCATGCTGTTTCCCCCGAAACGGTCTTCAAGTATCCACATCGACGCCGCGCGAAGCGTTTTTCTCAAGCATCGCCGGCAGGCCGATTGCCTTCTCGCGCGGGATGAAAACAAAACCCCCGGCCGATGTCGACCCCGGCCGGACTACCGATCGCCCGACGCCGCGGCGGCAGGCGCCTGGGGACTTCAGCGGGAAGCGCACGAGCCACGGAATTACGAAACACTTACATGATCTACATCCGAGTCGCTGCATTTCGTGACCTCCATCACTAGCCTGTAGTGACATTACTCCACGTTACGGCGTCAGATTCTTGCAGAAATCAATGCTTCACATCGCGCTCCTGATCACGGCCCTACTGGTCACGCCGATCAGTTCCGCCATTGCTGCTGCCGAAGCAGGACCCGCCGTCGGGCTCGATGCGGGAACCTACGCGGCAGCGGCAGACGCCGCCCCGCGGCTGAGCCAGGGGGCAGGTTCCGCCATTCTTTCGCAAGACGACGGATCTGTGGATTTTTCCATGCTGGTGGTGGTGAGCCTGGGCATTCTGGGCCTCATCTGGGTTCGCCGACACACGGCTGAGCTCTGACTGGATCCCCGACCTTCCCGCCAGCGGAGGACTTTTCCCGCCTCGATGCGCTGCTGCGTCAGACGCTGCCTATGGCCCGCATCGAGCCCCAGATCCTGCCCGGTTGCCCGGAAATCACGCTGGGGCTGATAAATGCCGATTTTCCAGAGGGACCCCTGCCTCCGACGGTGATGCACGAGGTAATCGCCAGGCCGGCATACTGGGCGTTCTGCTGGGGCAGCGGCCTGGCGCTGGCCCGCTTCCTGCTTGACGAACCGGCTCGTGTAGAAAAAAAAGCTGTGCTCGATCTCGGCTCCGGCTCCGGCGTTGCCGCTATCGCTGCCGCGCTGGCCGGTGCACGCACGGTGGTGGCCTGTGACAACGACCCCCACGCCATCGTCGCTACCAAGGTAAACGCCCGGGCGAACGGCGTGGCAGTGGAATGCTTTGCAGATCTGGCCGATGCCGGCAGTGGCTACGACCTGCTGCTGATGGCGGACGTGCTCTATGACGCCAGCAACCTGGGACTGCTGGCTGAGGCGTCTGCAGTCGCCGAAGACGTTCTGGTTGCGGATTCCAGAATCTCCAGCCTGCCCGACCCCAGATATCGCGAGATAGCCACCCTGTCCGCACTGACCTTCCCGAACCTGGGCGAGTTCGACGAGTTCGGCACCGTCCGGCTGTTTCAGCGACGCTGGAACATCAGCCGCTCCTGCCGGCCCCCTGGTCGGCCACCAGCAGGAGGGCGTCTTCGATGACCCGTTCGGCAATGGCCCGCTCCGTCATCGTCGTTGGATCCGCAAGCCAGGCCTCAGCAGCTGCCCGGCTGGGGAAATGCAGCGTCAGCACCTGATCCCACGACTTGCCGCCACGTGCAGAGCCACGAATCGCATCCAACGGAGCATTCCATATCACCCGGCCGTCGTAATCGCCAAGCAGGGTCAGCCAGCCGGTCTGGTTCGGGAAACCGATCGAGGCGTCGGGCACGCCCCCCTTCATGCGCAGCAGCGCCAGCACGACGGCACCATGCATCGGAAATGACGCCGGTTCCAATGAGCTGCCGAGCAGCCGTGCAGGAGAGGCATGACGACCGTTTTCAAGCTGACGATAGCCGCCGCCGGTCAGCATCTGCACCAGGTGCCCGCCAGTTGGAAATCGCAGCAGCTGCGCCTGATCGACGGCCAGCAGCGGGGAGCCTTCGGCAATCCTGAGCTGACCCGCCTGCCATTGCAGCTCTGCCCCGTCCTTAGCGGCCAGGTTGAGGAAGGCGGTTCTATAGCCGGGCGCGGAATCCACCGCGGCAGCGTCGGCGGGCCCAGGGTCCTGCTCGACCATCAGGTTGAGCAGGAAGTACGGGTTTTGCCGACGCTCGGAATCCAGAGCGATGCCTGCCAGCGTGGGCCCCATGTACCAGACCCCGACCGCTGAGGCGAGGGCGAGCAGCAGGCAGAAGGACACGAACCCGATGAGAGATCGGCTCAAAACAGCACCAGTGACTTTGACCCTTTGAAATCATAGCCCAAGCCCGCTGACCTCGCCTCCGCCGTGCCTGATGCGTTAAATTCCGGAATCGGGGACATTCAGGAGAGACGACGATGAGCGAAGTCATTGCAAGCGATCAGACCAGCTTCGACGGGCCAAGCCTGGTGGACGGGTTGAACCGATTTCTGCGCCTGCGAACCACACCGATCGGCATGAAGCTTTTCGAGCGTCGAGAAGACATGGAGGCCATACCACGTATCCGCCGTCCTGCCTCGATCCACACCACCGACCAGATCGTTGGTCAGGCAGCCCGCAACGGCTGGACCGTCGGCATTACAGCTGAGGATCTGGTGGGAGCCCAATGCAGCACCGTCATCGGGCTGCACCCCCGGTCCGAAGCCTGGCTGTCCGGCGACAGGATGGCCGGCGTCTGGTACGCGAATCAGGAAGAAGCCAGCGCCCACCAGCAGGCCATGGACGTCGTGCCATTCGGCACCTACCAGGCCATGGCGGTGAGCCCTCTGGCCAGCGGCCGCCTTCAGCCACCGGACATTTGCCTGATCTACGCCACGCCGGCGCAGATGATCCTGTTCATCAACGGGCTGCAGTGGACCGGCTATAAGAAGCTGGAGTGGGGTTGCGTCGGCGAATCATCCTGCGCCGACTCCTGGGGACGGGCGCTGGCCACCGGAGAGCCGAGCCTGTCCATCCCGTGCTTCGCCGAAAGGCGCTATGGCGGGGTCATGGAAGACGAGCTGCTCATGGCGCTGCCGCCGAAGTTTCTGCCGAAAACCCTGGCCGGGTTGGAAGCTCTGTCGCGCAACGGCCTGCGCTACCCCATCGCGCCTTATGGCGTGAACAACGATGTCCGCGCCGGAATGGGCGTGAGCTACGGAGATTGACCCATGGACCTGTACGACGCCATGAGCACCCTGCGGGCGGTAAGGCGGCTGCGCCCGGATCCCATTCCGGAGGAGGTGCTGGAACGGGTATTCAGGGCCGCAACCTGGGCGCCCAGCGGGGGCAATCATCAGCCCTGGCGAATCATCGCCGTGCGCAACGCGGCCAGCAAGCAGGCGCTGGAAGATCTCTATCGCCCCTACTGGGAGGCCTACGTGCCTGGCTACGAGAAGCATATGGCATCCATGAGCGAGGATAACCGCGCGAAATCGGCAAAAGCCCTGGCCGCGGGAAACTATCTCGCCACCCACATGCACGAAGTGCCCGTCATCGCCGTGTTCTGCTTCAATCCCGACCATCTGACCATCACCGATCAGGACCTGGATCGTCCAAGCGTCGTGGGCGGAGGCTCGATCTATCCGGCGGTGCAGAACCTGCTGCTGGCCTGCCGCAACGAGGGCCTGGGATGCGTGCTGACGACGCTGCTGTGCAGGGAAGAAGCAAAGGTAAAAGCGCTGCTGGAACTGCCTGATGATTGGCACACTTGCGCACACGTGCCGATTGGCTATCCGGTGGGAGGCGGTCACGGACCCATCAGCCGACAATCCGTTGCGAAGATGGTATTTACCGACCGCTGGCGGCAGAACTGGTCCGCCTGACGGTCGATACTAACGTATCGGTCGCTACTAACGTATCGGTCGCTACTAACGTAGCGGGGCGCCCAGCAGGTCTCGAGCGATGATGTGGCGCTGCACCTCGCTGGGGCCTTCGCCGATGCGGCGAATCCGCATTTCTCGATACCAACGCTCGAACGGGAAATCCTTGGTGACGCCGTAGCCACCAAACATCTGAATGCAGCGATCCACCACCCGGCTGGCCGCTTCCGTCGCCACCAGCTTGGCCATGGCCGCCTCCGTTCTGAAGGCTTCGCCCCGCTCCGCTCTGTCTGCGGCCTCCAGGGTAAGCCACCGGGACTGACGGATATCGATCTCGTTATCCACCAGCATCCACTGAATTGCCTGTCGAGACGACAGCGGCGCGCCAAAGGTCTCGCGCTGGGGCACGTAATCCAGCGCCATCTCGTGCGCCTTGATGGCAACGCCCACGCAGCCGGCGGCATAGGGAATTCGCTGCCGTGACAGCCGGTCATTGGCGATGGCGAAGCCCCTGTTCACCTCGCCGAGCACATTGCCATGGGGAACACGCATGTCTTCGAAGGAAAGTTCCGTGGCGTAGCGGGCGGCACGCAGCGTGTGAACAATGCGCCGCACGTGAAAGCCGGGCGTGTCCGTATCCACGATGAAGCAGGTGACCCCGTTGCGCCCCTTGTCGCTATCGGTCCGGGCAAAGACCAGGCCGTAATCCGCTTTGTCCGCCCCGCTGATGAAGATCTTGGACCCGTTGACAACCCAGTCGTCTCCATCCCGGGCCGCCCGGGTCTGAATCGCACGCGCGGGATCGCTGCCCCCTGAAGGTTCGGTGAGTCCGAAGAAGCCCTTCTTCTCGCCCCGCAGGGTTGGATACAGGTAACGCTCTTTCTGATCCTCCGTGGCCTCGAAAAGCTGCGCCAGCCCCGCACCGCCGAAGACGCCGTAACAGGGCGCGTAAAGACCCGCACGATGCTGGGACATCTCTATGGCAATCAGGGTTCGGGTAACCAGGTCGATGTCCGGCCCGCCGTACTCAGGGGGAATATCCAGGCCATAAAGACCCATCTCCTTGACCAGCGTCACCAGCCGCGCTCTGTCGTCCGCCGGCAGCTCATCCGCATCCGGATCCAGATTCAGCTCCAGCGGCAGTATTTCCTCACGCACGAAGCGCCGCACCATGGCAACGATGAGTTCCTGTTCCGCTGTGGGCTGAAGATCCAATGGCGAGCGCTCAGGCCGGGCTGAGCCGGCCAAGGCCCGTCAACGCGCCGTTTCCCACCGGCAGTTGGCCATGATCGGCACGATGCACCATCAGCAGCTCCTGCCAGCGGGTGAGATAAGCGGTGGTAACCTCGACCCTGAAGCCAATGGCGGTTGGCATCTGCGCTACCGCGGCCGTGACCTCACCGCGCAGACCAAACTGGCTGCGCCCGCCGGCAAAGCCGACATAGATGACCTGACCCCGGGCGTCGGCAAGCTCGAAAACCCCCATATGCCCGGGCAGATCGTGGACGCCGGCCAGTTCCTGCCAGGGTTTTTCCAGCCTGATGGCCACCAACCAATCAATCCGCCCGGTCTTCGGCCTGCTGCTGGGCAAGCTTTTTCGGCATGACGGATATCTCCATGGGCGCAAAATGCTCCATGTCGATATCGATGAGGTAGGGTCCCGGCGCAGCCATTCCCGAGTCCAGGGCTGCCTCGAGTTCCGCCACGCTCTGAACCCGTCGACCCGGCACCCCCATGCTCTCGGCCATGCGGGCGAAATCCATCTTGCCAAGATCCGTCTCGTTGATACGCCCGAAGCGGGTGTCCTGCAACCAGCGCAGCACGCCGTAGCCGGAGTCGTTGAACACGCAGATCACCAGCGGGATCTGATACTGGGCCGCAGTGGCCAGCTCCGTTGCGTGAAACATGAAGCCGCCGTCGCCGTGAACGCACAGCGTCTGTCGTCCCGTGCCGATCGCGGCACCGATGGACAGGGGAAACCCGGGGCCAATGGCGCCTGAAGCGGGGTTCATGGAAGTGCGAGGCTCGTAGATGGGAAACAGCTGGTTGCCGAAGTTGTAGGCGGCGATGGTCTGATCTCGAACAAACAGGCCGTCTCTGGGCAGGCTGGCGCGCAAAGCATCCATAACGCGGGAGAAATCCTCTCCCAGGCGCTTGCGCATTGCCCCACGCACGCCGTCTTTCGCTTCCATCACCGTGTTGTTGAACTGCGCGTCATTGACCGAGACGTCCACGAGCGCCTGATTGATGGCATCCAGCGCCAGCCGTACATCAGCAGCGACCCCCAGCTCGGCTCGATGGGTGCGTCCGATCATGTTGGGGTCGATGTCGATGTGCACCAGATCACCCGGCGGTACGAAGCGGGCAGCCTGTCCGTCTACACCCACGGCGAAGCGGGTACCAAAGGCCAGGGTGAGGTCCGCACCCTGAATGGCCTGATAGATACCTGCACTCTGATAGTAATTGCCGATGCAGAGCTCGTGGTCTTCGGGCAACGCGCCGCGACCCTCGACGGACGTGATGACCGGCGCGTCGAGGCGCTCCGCCAGCCGTCGCAGAGCGCCGCCAGCGCCCGAGGCAATGACACCACCACCGGCCACGATGACTCGCCGGCTGGCACCGTTGATGCGGGCTACGACGGCATCGATTGCCTTTGTCTCGGGCTCAAAAGCGGATTCAGGCACAGGGGTGAAACGGGCCGGCTCAGCGTCCGCGTACTGCAGATCGATGGGAATCTCCAGCGCGCCCGGTGCCTTGCGCCCGGTATGCATGTCCTGCACCACGGCGTTGAATGCCGGTGCCAGCTGCGTGACGTGACGGGGACTTTCCACCCGCCGGCAAACCGTGCGCAGCATCGCCAGCTGATTCTCCGCCTCGTGAACGTAACCAAGGCCTTTGCCGTAAAAGGCGGTTTCCGTCTGTCCGGTAATGACAAGCACCGGCGATGAGGCGTATTGCGCCTCGTAAAGACCGGTCACCGTATTACTGGTACCCGGACCGGTGCTCGCGATCATGACCCCCATGCGTCCGGTTGCTCGCGCATAGCCATCGGCGGCATGAGTGCCGCCCTGCTCGTGCCGCACGTCGATGATCTGGGTTTTCCCCAGCCGGTTGATGGCATCGAAGATGGGCATGTTGTGAATGCTGACGATACCGAACACGTGCTCTACGCCCAGCGCCGCCAGCCCCTCGGCGATGAGATCAGCTCCCGTGAAGTTCATGCGGCTTCCTGCAGGCTGTGAAGATCGATCCCGTACAGGGCGGCCACGTTGTCGCAGAGTATTGCCCTGCGCTGCTCTTCGGTCAGGTGCGACGTCTGCCTGGCAATGACGTCCTGTGACCAGGGCCAGGTAGAGTCGCTGTGGGGAAAGTCGCTGGCCCACAGCAGATGTCGCCAGTTCATCTCGTTGGCCATCTTGAACGCGACCCAGTCGTCCTGAAAGGTGGTGTAGATATGCTCGCTGAAGTACTCGGACGGCAGCTTCTCCAGCTGGACCCCCGGGGCCAGCCAGTTGCGATGGCGCTGGTAGGCGTGATCCATTCGATACAGGTAATGAGGCACCCATCCCGCGTCCGCCTCCACGCAGACTACCTTGAGCTCGGGATAGCGTTGAAAGACACCGCCGAATATCAGCGTGCCCATGATGTCCTGGTTGCCGCGGATAATAGAAAGGAAGCTGTTGATGCGAGGACCGCGCACGGGGGCCTCGTTGCGCGTGGTCAGGATGTGGAAGGATAAAGGCAGCCCCAGCTCTATCGAAGCTTCCCACACCGGGTTGTAGACCTCGCTGTCGTAGTCTTCGAGGGCAGGGTTCCCAGGCATCATGACCCCGCGCAGACCCAGCGCTTTGATCGCCTGGAGGTCCTCCACGCCTTCCGCCGGCGTGCGCATGGCGGTCTGGCCACAGCCCAACAGACGGGCGGGATGCGTAGCGCAGTATTCGGCTATCCAGCGGTTGTAGGCATCGAAGCAGGCCTTTTTGTAGTCGAAATCTCGGTGGTTGCACAGCAGCATGCCCACCGTGGGATAGATGATCTCCGCGGCGACGCCATCACGATCCTGGTCGGCGAGCCGATACGCCGGATCCCAGCCGCTGCGATGCAGCTCGTCAAACCGAACCCCATCGGTAGTGATTTCCTCAGGCGGCTTCCCTGCGGCCGCTACCAGCCCCATGGCAATAGGCGTATCCATGCCGTCGATGACGAAAAGGTCGCCCTTCTTGCCGCCGTCTACCATGCGCGGCGCTTTGCCCAACCAGGCCTTGTCGATATGGGCTCGATAGGTGTCCGGATGCTCGGTGATGTGCGAGTCCGCGGAAATGATGGGATAGTTCATGTGTTCCCCCGGCTGATCCCCCCTGATTCAGTCACGACATTATCAGCTTTTGCGCTGTTTTTCCCTCGGGGAAGACGGCCCACCTATCGCAGGAGCCTACCGAGCAGGACCCTGGCAAAGTCCCCGTGCTGTGTGCAACACTCACGTAACGTCGATACGGATCGATTCAGGAGGGGCCAATGAAATTCGGCATATTCTACGAGCACCAGCTACCGCGCGATTGGGACGAAGACAGCGAGCACCGGCTGTTCAAGCAATCCCTGGATCAGATAGAGCTGGCCGACCAGCTGGGCTTCGACTACGCCTGGGAAGTGGAACACCACTTCCTGGAGGAGTACTCCCACTCTGCCGCGCCGGAGGTATTTCTCGGAGCCGCCAGCCAGCGGACCAAGAACATCCGCCTTGGACACGGCATCATTCAGCTCACTACCAACCATCCGGCGCGGGTCGCCGAGCGGGTCGCGACCCTGGACCTGGTTTCCGACGGTCGCGTCGAGCTGGGCCTGGGTGAGGGCTCATCGGTTACCGAGCTGCACCCCTTCAACCTGCGGTTTCGCGACAAGCGTGACGTCTGGGAAGACGCCGTCCGCTGCACCCTGCCCATGTTCTGGAATCATGGCTGGGAATACGAAGGCGAGTTCTTCAAATTTCCCCTGCGCGCAGTGTTGCCCAAGCCGATGCAGAAACCTCATCCGCCGTTGTGGGTAGCGTGTTCCCAGCTGGACACCATAAAGTACTCGGCCCATCGGGGCATGGGCGCCCTGTGTTTCAAGTTCGCCGATCTGGATTCGGCACGGGCCTGGGTGAACGCCTACTACAACACCTTCCTGCGCAACCAGGTAAAGCTGTGCGACTATCAGGCCAACCCGAACATCGCGGTGGTGGCCGGCTTCATGTGCTGCGAAACCGACGAGGAAGCCTGGCAGAAAGCCGACGGCTGGACGTTCTTTCAGTTCGCCCTGCAGCTGTACAACAAGGAAGGGCCTTTCGAACCCGGCGCCACCAACATCTGGGAACGCTACCTGGAATGGAAGGAAACGCCCGCCGGTCAGCGGCGTACCGGCAGCGAGCTCATCGGCTCGCCGGCAACCATTCGCGAGCGTCTCGCCGAGCTGCAGGCGGCCAACGTGGACCAGGTCATTCTGCTGAATCAGGCGGGCAAGAATACTCACCAGGACATCTGCGACAGCCTCCGGCTGTTCGCCGAGCAGGTCATGCCTGAGTTCCACGCCGACGAGGAGAATCATCAGGCCTGGAAAGCCTCGGTGCTGGCGGGCGAAACGGTCCTGGAAGACATCGACACGGAACCCTTCAACGTTGCCCAGCGCCAGAAGCCCAGCCTGCCCTCCAGCAAGGAAGCACGAAACATGGTTTCCGGCACTGCTGGCAGGCCGGATTCGGAAGCAGTCAGCGGCGGCTGATCAGCGCCCGCGGCGGATTAAATGGCGCCCGCGGCGGATTAAATGGCGCCCGCGGCGGATTATTAAGACTCAGCCGATGATGACGGGGTTGCGCAGCGTGCCGATGGGGGTGACCTCGACCTCGACCACGTCCCCGTCGTCCATGAAGACGGGCGGGGTGCGTGCCGCGCCCACGCCGCCTGGCGTACCCGTGACAATGACGTCGCCGGGCGCAAGCTCCGTGAACGTCGAGCAGTACTCGATGATCTCCGCAAAACCAAAAACCAGCAGGTCTGCCGTAGCGCTCTGCATCACCTCGCCGTTCAGCCGAGTTGTGAGCGCCATGCGCCTGGGGTCCCCCACCTCGTCCGGGGTCATCAACCAGGGACCGAAGCCACCGGTGCCGGGAAAGTTCTTTCCGGGGGTGAACTGGGAGGTCTGGCGTTGATACTCGCGTACGCTGCCGTCGTTATAGATGCTGAATCCTGCCACGTGCTCCAGCGCCGCTGAACGAAGAATACGCCGTCCAGCCCGACCAATGATGAGCGCGATCTCACCCTCATAATCCAGCGTCTGGGATTCCAGCGGCCTCACCATCGGCTGCTGGTGGCCTACCTGAGCATTGGCAAAGCGGACAAAAATGGTGGGAAACTTCTCCCCGCCCCGGCCGGTTTCCTCCTGATGCGCTTTGTAATTGAGGCCGACGCAGAGAATCTTGTCCGGGTTGGGCAGCGTGGGCAGATAGCTGATGCCCGAAAGCGGCAGGTCGGCGGCATCGCCGCAGGCGCCCACCAGCTCTGCTAGGGCATCTGCAGCAATGGCAGCCTTGAGGTCCGAAGGCCCCGTAAATTGCGCCCTGCGGGAGCGTCTCGCGTTCTCCCTGTCGTTGTCGCGTGCCTTGCCAAGGTGATCTACATTGCCTGCGGCCCGCTCCTAGACAGGAGAAACGCGAGACGCTCTGAGCATGCAAGAATTAATCAGAGGTTCCCTAGGCGTCGAACATGATGACTGTTCTGGCGATCTCGCCGGTCTCCAGCTGCGCCATGGCGTCGTTCAGATCCTCCAGCTTGATGTGGCTGGACACCATGTCGTCCAGGTGCAGCTTGCCCTGCAGGTAGAGCTCCACGTATCGCGGCATGTCTACTCGAAACCGATTGGAACCCATGAAGGAGCCCTGAATCTTCTTCTCGAACAGAAATTCCGGGCCGTGCAGCGAAACCATATCGCCCGGTGGAATCATGCCGATGACCGTGGCGGTGCCGCCGTTGCGCAGCATGCCGAACGCCTGTTCAGCGGTTACTTTCAGGCCGATGGCCTCGAAGGAATAGTGAACGCCGCCGTCGGTCAGGTCCTTGACCGCCTCGATGGCGTCGGTGTCTCCGGCATTCACGACGTCAGTGGCGCCGAACTTACGGGCCAGCTCCAGCTTGGAGGCCACCTGATCCACGGCGATGACACGGCTGGCGCCGGCAATCGCTGCGCCGTTGATGCAGGACAACCCGACTCCTCCACAGCCGATGACCGCGACAGTCGCGCCAGGCTCTACCCGCGCGGTGTGAATCACCGCGCCAACGCCGGTGGTGACGCCGCAGCCGATCAACGCCGCCCGGTCCATGGGCATGTCTTCGCGTATTTTTGCCACCGCATGCTCGTGCACCAGCATGTGCTCTGCAAAGGACCCGAGGTTGGCAAACTGCTGCACGATGCCGCCGCCCTGGCTGATTCGCGGCTCCTGATCAGGCGCGCGCCGTGTTTCCGGCTCCTGGCAAAGGGACATGTGGCCGGTGAGGCAGTACTCGCAGTGCCCGCAGAAGACCGAAAGACAGGTAATGACATGATCGCCGGGCTTGACGTAGTGAACGTCCGAGCCTACCTGCTCGACGATGCCCGCGCTTTCGTGACCCAGCACCATCGGCACCTGGCCCGGGTAGGTGCCGTTGAAGAAGTGCAGGTCGCTGTGACAGACCCCGGCCGCCGCGGTGCGGATCAGCACCTCCCTGGGGCCAGGTTTGGAGATATCTATGTCCTCGACTTCCATGGGCTTGTTTACCTCACGAAATACGGCTGCCTTCATGTCGATCTCCGATGGTTAATACGAGTTCACGGCAGAAGCGTTTCGTTGCTCGGCCAGCAAAGCCAGTTTGCCCCAGCGCGTCAGAGCCGCGCAAGCTGCCGGTTGATGAGTGCGTCTGCGGCCAGCATGGCCGAGCGCAGGCTGGTGGGGTCGGCGATCCCGCGCCCGGCGATATCGAACGCGGTACCGTGATCGACAGAAGTCCGGACGAAGGGAATGCCCAGCGTGGCCGTGGTGCTGGCATGGAAATCATGAACCTTGATCGCGATGTGCCCCTGGTCGTGATAGAGCGCCAGCACCACGTCGAACTCGCCACCGATGGCCCGGTTGAAGACGGAATCCGCTGGCCAGGGTCCGGAAGCCCTGATGCCCTGGGCCTGGGCCTCGCTGACCGCCGGCGCCACCTCATCCAGCTCCTCGCGGCCGAGCAGGCCCCCTTCGCCACCGTGAGGATTCAGGGCCGCCACCGCGATTCGGGCGTCCGGCAGGCCCCACCCCGTCAGCGCATCGTCCATCAGGCGCAGCTTATCGAGCACGTTCTGCCGGGTGACGAAACGAGCGGCCTCGATCAGAGACTTGTGGGTCGACAGATGAACGACCCGCAGGCCGGTGGTCATCAGCATGGTGGCCGTGCGGGACGTTCCAGCAAGCCGCGCCAGGATTTCCTGGTGGCCGATGTCATTGACGTAGCCCGCGGCGTGAATGGCCTCTTTATTGATAGGACAGGTGACCATGCCCGCGACGCTTCCCTTCAGGCAAAGCCTGGCGGCAGTCTCCACCGCCTGCACCGCCAGCTGGCCGCAGCTTGCATCCACCCGTCCAAACTCGAAACCCGGCACGACCATATCCAGATCCAGCAAGGCCAGCGGCGTCGCAACCTGGTCGGCGCTGGACACCGATGGAACGTCAGGCAATCGGACGCCGGCGACCCGGGCACCCTCCTCCAGCGCCCATCGGGCGCCGACGCAGAGCACCGGACGGCGCCACGCCTGCGAGCCGGCCTGAAGCCCGCCGGCCAGAAGTCGCGCCGCCACCTCCGGGCCAACGCCTGCGGGATCGCCCAGGGTCAGCGCCAGAGGCCGGCAATCGCCATCTGCTGTATATTCATCCAGTTCCATGCAAAAACTCACCGACCTCGTCGACAGCTTTCAGATATATGGCCTGTGCATTCCGTGCGGGCGCATGGAAGCGTTACCGCTGGCGGACATCATCTATCAGGAAGGGCCCGATATCACCCTGCAGGATCTGCGCGGGCGCCTGCGTTGCCGTTGCTGCGGCCAACGCAGCGAAGATCTCAGGGTGGTTTACGTGGGCCGGGAAGGCGTAGCCGCAGCATTTCACTACCGCCGCTGACCCACAGACCCGGCGAAACCGGCAGCCATCCGCCAATCGGCGGGTCAGAGCAGTTCCGTCGATTCCAGCTCCAGACCAAAACCCTTGATGCCAACGTAGTCCACTTCACGTCCGGCAATCAGACGGATTTTCGACAGGCCCAGGTCGCGCAGAATCTGCGCGCCAACGCCAATTTCCAGCCACTGATCGCGCCGGGCATCCTCTTTCGTCCGTCCCACGAGATTTTCCAGCGGCACGCCGACGAATCCGGAGCGCAGATAGATCAGCACCCCGGCGCCAATCTGACCGATACGATCCAGCGAGGCGTCCAGCAGGCTGTGTGAATGTTCCGTCTGCGGCCCGAAGATGTCATCGATGAGCTTCTCGCGGTGAATTCGAACGGGCACCGAGTCCAACGCTCGAATGTCTCCGAATACCAGCGCGATGTGCTCGGCATCTTCGAATCGGGTCCGGTAGGCCTGGGCCCGCGCCTCCCCGATGCGCGTGTTCACCCGGAACTCCACCGTCCTTTCCACCAGATGCTCTCGCGTCTGACGATAGGCGATGAGATCCGCAATAGAGATGATCTTCAGCTGGTATTGCTTCGCGAACGCGAGCAGCTCCGGCAGGCGCTGAACCGTGCCGTCATCGTTCACCAGCTCAGCCAGCAGCCCTACCGGGGGACAGCCAGCCAGATGCGCCAGATCCGTTCCCGCCTCCGTGTGCCCGGAACGTACGAGCACGCCGCCGCGCCGCGCCACCAGGGGGAAGATGTGCCCCGGGCGAACAAAATCTTCCGCCGAGATGTTGCTGCTGGTCAAAGCCTGGGCAGTGGCAGCCCGCTCGTCGGCGGATATGCCTGTCGTCAGCCCCTCGGCGTAGTCGATGGACACGGTAAAGGCTGTGCTCATGGGGGCATCGTTGCGCGCCACCATGGGGTCCAGATGCAGACGCTGCGCCTGATCTTCCAGAATGGGGGTGCAGAGGATCCCGCTGGTGTGGCGGATCATGAAGGCAACTTTTTCCGGAGTCGCCTTGCTGGCCGCCATGATGAGATCGCCCTCGTTTTCACGATCGTCGTCGTCGACCACTACCACCATTTCGCCCGCCGCGATATCGGCGAGCGCTTCTTCAATGGTATTGAACTGCGTGGACATAAGAGCAACCTGCTGCAGGGCCGGAACCAAGGCCGACGTTCGGGGCGCGCAAGAATAGCACGAAGGGAACGACTCAGGGACGCATGAACTCGTGGTCTTCGTCGCCCCGGGCGTTGTCCAGCTGATACTGCAGCACGGCCTTCAGATCTTCGACCCCTCTGAGATCGCGATAGCGCTCCACGAGCGAGGCCAGCAGCGCCCGCAGCACCATTTCCTCCTCCACGCCGCCTTCCGCCGCCGCCGCAAGAGCGCCATCCAGCTGTTGTTTAGCGATGCTGTATGCGCTCAATACTTATCTCCTGCATGTCGCAAAAAACCGCTACCGCCGAGGCCGAGTAACCGTGATCAGACCCGGAGCAACCGTCCGGGGGTGGCGCCCGTATGCTGATTGTCCTCCAGAAGCACCTGGCCATTGACCACCGTGTACTTCATGCCCTCAGCCGTCTGCTTCAGACGCCGGGCGCCGGAAGGCAGATCATAAACCACCTCCGGCAGCCGGGCACCAACGCGGTCCGGATCAAAGATCACCAGATCGGCAACCAGACCCTGACGGATCAGACCGCGGTCGTGCAATCCCCACACGGTAGCGGTGTCGTAAGTAATACGGCGAATCGCCTGCTCCAGCGTAAACGCCTGCTTTTCCCTTACCCAATAGCTCAGCAGATGCGTCTGCAACGAGCTGTCCATGATCTGCGCCACGTGGGCGCCGGAATCCGAGAACGTCACCAGCGAGCGCGGATGGCGCATCATCTCCAGCACGTGGTCCTGATCTTCGTTGGCGATGGGCTGGCGGAAGTAAATGTCGAAGTCATGGGCCACGGCCAGATCGATCATCAGCTCTACCGGGTGTACGCCTTTCTCTGCCGCCAGCGCAGCCATGCTGGGCTGCTCGTACTCCATGTCGGACATGGGGTAGACCCAGTCCCAATCAGGCGGTCGAGCCTCGGCGCCGACTACCCGCGGCCCCGTGTACTCACGGCTGGCGACTTCCACCAGCCTGGCCTTGATCTCAGGGTCCTGAAGCTTGGCTTTCTGCGTGTCCAGAGGCAGCGCGCGAATGTCTTTCCAGACATCCCACTTGTCGAAAGGCGTGTGGGTTTTGAAGGACAGAAGCACGTTCAACGCGCGGGTGTGCACCTGCGCATACATGCGCCCGCCTGCTTCCGCCGTTTCGTTGAGCAGATCGAAGTAAGGTCGCCAGATCTCCGGCGCGATGCGCGTGCTGAACATACCCCAGGTCTGGGTGACGCCGGACTCCACCGCCAGGTCCCTGAGCCGATCGAAATACTCGCGCATGCGTTCCGGATTCCGCCCGGGGGCTTCTCCTGCCAGCTCAAAAATACCTTTGCCGGTTTCTCCCATGGCGTTGACGATGGCCCGGACCTCGTTCCACTCCGCCAGCCGACTCGCCACGGGCCGGTCGTCGGCGGTGATGTGATTGAAGGTTCGCGAGGTTGAAAAACCGATGGCGCCCGCCGCCACGGATTCCTTGACGAGATGACACATTCGCTTGAGGTCGTCTTCCGTGGCCGGATCGACAAACGCCCGCTCGCCCATCACGTACGTGCGCAGCGCGGAGTGGCCGATGTACCCGGCGTAGTTGATCCCCTTGGGCAGCGCGTCCACCGCGTCGAGAAACTGGGGGAAAGACTCCCAGGACCACTTGATGCCTTCCAGCATCGCCTCGCGGGAAATGTCTTCCGCCCGCTCTAGATTGCGGAACACCAGATCGGCTTCTTCCCGCTTGCAGGGCGCGAGGGTGAAGCCGCAGTTACCCATGACGGCGCTGGTCACGCCGTGATAGCAGGAGCAGGAACCCAGCGGATCCCAGAACACCTGCGCATCCATGTGCGTATGCCCGTCGACAAAACCGGGGCTCACCACCAGCCCGTCGGCGTCGATGGTCTGAGACGCTTTCTCGGTGACCCGACCGATCGCCGCAATGCGACCCTGCTTGACCGCCACGTCGGCGCGGTACCGCGTGCCGCCGGAACCGTCGATCACCGTCCCGTTTCTGATCAGAAGGTCGTATGTCATGGTGCCTCTCCCGTACTTTTGAAAATCAGTCTAACACCGCACAAAGACATTTTGCTGCCGGTCCTTGCGCACCCGGTCCGCCTGAAACACCTGCCCGTTCATCACGATGTAGACGCCGCCCGGCAGGCTCTGAACCGCAGCAAACGCCATACCCACGTTGAACACGGCGTCCGTCCGGGCGAACCGCGCCGGAGACAGAGAACCGGTGAGCACGATGGTGCGTTCCGAGAGGCTGGCCAGACATCGAGCGGTGTCCGTCATGGTGTCGGTACCGTGGGTGATGATCACCCGGCGTTCGGGCCGCGCCCGGATGGACTCGAGAATGGCCTGGCGGTCGGCATCGGTCAGCTCGAGGCTGTCTTTTCTGAGCAGGCTCAGGATTTCGTAGCTGGCCCGCACGTGCGCCTGCTTCAGCAGATCGTCAACCACCGACTCTCCCACCTCGTAATCGCTGCTGGCATCGAAGTAGACCTTGTCGATGGTGCCTCCGGTGGTGGCCACGAGAATAGGCTCATCCGCAGACGGCTGTGAACTCATTGCATCTCCCGCTTGGTTGAAAACGCCTCAAAGCGCTGGATCACTATAGTCGGCTGGAGAAAAAGCGGACACACCGCTCTGGCTGGCCCCGGTGCTCCCGCGGTATGGTGCTCCAGCGATATCTGAATCGCGCACGAGCGTCGCACGGGCTTCGCACGAGCTTCGCACGAGCTTCGCCCGAGCTTCGCCCGAGCCTTATTGTGGGGTGGGAGAACCCGATGAAATCGACCAATCTGTTTCAGCTTACCTGCCGCCTGGTGGTGTGCGGCGCCTTCTTCGCGGCCATGTCCGTCAACGCCACCGTGCCCTATGCGCCTACGGCGGAAGACGAGCTGCCCGCTGCCATCACCGGGAACGCCGGGCCGCTGCTGGGCACAGATGTCGCCTACTACGCATCGAATCCCCGCACCCGGGGGTATCTGGCGATCCCTGCCGAGCCGGGGCCACACCCCTCGGTAATCCTCATCCACGAGTGGAACGGGCTGGACCAGAGGGTCAGGGAAACTGCCGATGCCTTTGCCGCCGAAGGCTACATCGCCCTCGCGGCCGATCTGTACAGCGGCCGCACGGGCAGCAATCGCCAGGAGAACATGGCGCTGGTCAACGAGACGCTCGCCGAGCCGGACGAGCTGGTGGCGAATCTGGAGGCGGCGGTGACTTTTCTGGATGCCAGGGAAGACACCACAGGCCGCACCGCGACGATCGGCTGGTGCTATGGCGGCGGCGTTGCCCTGAGCTTCGCTCTGGGCAGCGATGCGCACCAGGGCACCTCCATCTTCTACGGCCGGCTGCTGGACGATCCGAAGCGCATGCAGCACATTCACCATCCTGTTTACGGCACTTTCGCACGCAATGATGCTGGTATCCCCGTCGCGCAGGTGGACGCCTTCGTAGCCGCCCTTCGCAACGCCGGCATCGAAAACGATGTGCACATCTACGATCACGTGCAGCACGGTTTCTGGCTGCACGTGGATCGTGACCCGGGGACCAGCACCGGTCCCGCCCTGGATGCCTGGCAACGGCTGAAAGCCTACCTGAACAGGGTGCTGGGCAGCTGATGGAGCTTCAATGGCAGGTGCATCCGGGCAGCGGTCCACATCTGCTGCTGGTGCACGGCTTCCTTACCGGCCCCGCTCAGTGGCAACCGAACCTCGAGGCCCTGGCGAGCGTCTGCACGCCGGTGACAGTGAAGCTCTGGGGCCACGCGGGCGCGCCAAGTCCGGAACGACCCGAGGCCTATGGCGCCGAGCACTATGTCGAGCAATTCGAGGGGCTGCGCTCGCATCTGGGCGTGGCAACCTGGTTCCTGCTGGGTTATTCCCTGGGTGCTTCACTGACCCTGCGCTACGCCTTGGATCATCCGGATCGCGTCACGGGGCACCTGTTCACCAACTCCACCTCGGCGCTCGCCGATGCGGCCCAGATGCTGGCCTGGCAGCAAAGCGCAGCCGAATCTGCCGCCCGTATCATGGAAGGCGGCCTGCAGGCCATGGAGCGGATACCCGTGCATCCCCGACATGCCAGAAAGCTACCTTCCGAGATCTACCAGTCACTGACCGCAGAGGCCCGCCTTCACGACCCCGCCGGCATTGCCAACACGCTGCTCCACACCTCACCCGCCGCCTCGGTTCGCAGCCGCGTGGCAAAGAACACGCGGCCAGCGCTGCTGATCTGCGGCGAGCGGGAACGTCGCTTCCGTCCGCATCGGCAATGGGTGGCCGAGCGGATGCCGAATCTGGAGATCACCGATCTGGCCGCCGGTCACGCCATGAACATGGAGCGCCCGGAAGCTTTCAACAGCGCCGTGCTGTCGTTCGTAGATCGATGGCGCACATCGTAGACCAGCTGATCGAGGAACGGGCGCGCGCGTTGATGCGCAACCCGGCGGTCTGGCGACTGGTGCAGACCCTCGTCTACCCCCTGCTGGGCTACCGGGATGCTGTGCAGATGGCGGATGCCGTCCGGGACATGTCGGGGCAGGCGGTGTTCGACTACCTTTCAGGGCGTCTCGACCTGGAGGTGGACTCCCTGGGCCTGCAGCGCGTACCTCCGAGGGGCCTTGCCGTGATCACCGCCAACCATCCGGCGGGAATCGCCGACGGCGTTGCCGTCTACGACGCGTTGAAGCAGGTCCGTTCGGACATCACGTTTTTTGCCAACCGTGACGCGATCCGGGTGGCCCCCGGGCTCGCGGACATGATCGTTCCGGTCGAGTGGATGGAGACGCGGCGCAGTCACCGCAAGGGACGGGAGACGGTCCGCCACCTGGTACAGGCCTTCCGTGACCAGCGGCTGATCGTCATCTTCCCCTCGGGACGTCTCGCCCGACCCACCGCTCGAGGGCTGGAGGAACGGCGCTGGCAATCTTCCGCTGTCAGCCTCGCACAGAAGTACGAGAGCCCCATCATTCCCATGCACATCCGTGCCCGGAGCTCCTGGCTGTATTACTTCTTCTACCTGGTCAACAAGGCACTCAGGGACATGACCCTGTTCCGCGAGCTTCTAAACAAGCAGGGACACCAATACCGAATCCGCGTCGGAGAACCCTTTACGCCCGAAGGGGATCCCCGGGAGCTGGCTCTGCAGCTGAGGGCCTTCGTGGCAGAGGCGATGCCAGCCGGCGCCACCCGCTTTACCGCGACGAATCTTCCAGACGGTACGGAAAGACCTGCTTGAGCTGATCGTCGCCGCAGCTGGCCAGCACTTCGATGGGGCTGGCCTGCTGCCGAACGCCCACATCCAGCGCTCCGTCCGGGCTGGCGAAGGTAACGGTAGCGGCCCGATCGTCCCCGCGAACGTGCAGCAGCCTCAGATCCGACCGTTCCAGCAGCGCTTCCGCAGCCTGCACGGGCTTCGGGTACCAGGACCTGCCCCGGAGCTGGGGAAAGCAGAGCGCGCCGGCCTCTACCCGAGCGACGAACTCTGGGATCAGTTCCGGATGGACGCCACCGTAGAGAGCGCCCTGAGGCAAGGCCAGCACGTTCGGCGCGAATCGATGGCCGCCGAGATGCGTGACCTGCCAGGCGCGCTCGCCCACCAGCTCACGCAGCGTGGCGTAGCAGGGCAATCCGTATCTGGCACAGCACTTGTCACGCTGGCCGTTAGTGCAGACGAAGTAAAGGGGGTCGCTAACCGCGGCTTCAGCAGGCGGCTGAGCAACGATCTCGGCAAGATCCAGCCGCTGCAGAAAGCCATAGCCAGTGCCGGAAAAAGTCAGCAACCGACCCGGCATCCCGACGAACAGGCGCACCTCATCGCTGTCGACGTCGGGCTGACGGACAAACTGCGGTCGCGGCCTGTGACCAGCCGCCTGCAGGCTGGAAAGGCTGTCGTCCAGCCAGCGCCGGGTGGCGGCATCGAGGCTGTTGTCCGCCTGAGCCTTCGGCTTCCACTGAGGCTTGTACTCCAGCAGGACCCAGACCCCCACGTGATCAGCCGTTCCCGCCATGGGCTCCGCCGCATTCAGCTCGCTGCAGTAAACGCGCCGCGCCTGAGTTTGCGGCAGGGCCTCCGTCGTGGTCATGGCTCGTTGCTCCTGGCGTCAGAACGCGCATGCTACACCCTGGGGAAAGGATCAGCAGCAGCACCTGCCGCGCCCAGTCCACTGGTCGTCGTCTCCCCGTTCTTTACAGAGTCAGGTGTGAAAAGCTAGCTTTACCCTTTATCGTCAGCGAACGAATGGGGAAGATCGCGGACGAGAACGCCTCATGAAAACTAATCATCCGAATTGGGAGCAAACCATGAGCCGCCAACCCAGAAGACCGCGCCGCTGCCAGCTGTCAGTGCCCGGCAGCTCGGAAAAAATGATGGCCAAAGCCGCGGGCCTCGACATTGATCACGTATTTCTCGATCTGGAGGACGCCGTGGCGCCCAGCGCCAAGGCCGGCGCTCGTGGACTGATCGTCGAAGCGCTGAACAGTCACGACTGGAAACCGCGCACCCTGTGCGTGCGCATCAACGACGTGGAGACCCAATGGTGCCACGACGACATCATCGAGGTCGTCACGGGAGCAGGTAACAAGCTGGACACCGTCATGCTCACCAAGGCCAAGAGTGTGTCCGACGTGATGTTCGTTCACCTGCTGCTGGACCAGCTGGAAAGCAAGCTGGGTCTCACGCGTCGCATCGGCATCGAGTGTCTAATCGAGGAGGTGGAAGGCATGATGCACGTGGAGGACATCGCCGCCTGCTCGGACCGGCTGGAATGCCTGATATTCGGCATGGGCGACTACTCCGCGAGCCAGCAGATGCAGCTGGGCTACGTGGGCAGCTCCGGCAGCTACCCGCCGGACGTGTGGCATTATCCGCGCTACAAGATGACCATCGCCTGCCATGCCAACGGCATCGACCCGGTCGACGGCCCCTATGCCAATTTCCGCAACCCAGAGGCCTACACCAAGGAGGCCGAGCGATCGTTCACCCTGGGCATGGTGGGCAAGTGGGCCATTCACCCGAGCCAGGTGGAGCTGGCCAATGCGATCTTCACCCCGGACCCTGACGCCATCGCCGATGCGCGCAAGCAGAAAGCGGCCTACGCGGAGGCGCTGGAGCAGGGGCTCGGCGCCATCAACGTCGATGGCGTGATGGTGGACGCTGCCAGCATCCGCATCGTGCAGAATCTGATCGATCGCGCCGATCTGATCGGCATCTGAGTTGCCAGCGACGATGACCGAGCACTATCTCACCGACGAGCGCCGGATGATCCAGGAGGTCGCCCGGGAATTCTCCATGAAAGAGGTGCTGCCGGTGGCAAACCGGCTGGACCCGGAGCAGGGGGACATTCCCATGTCGCTGCGCCAGAAGATGGCCGACATGGGCTACTTCGGCATCCGCATGCCTGAGGAGCACGGCGGCCTGGGTCTAGGCGTGTTCGAGTACTGCCTGATCGCCGAGGAGCTGGCTCGTGGCTGGATGAGCGTCGCCAGCATCATCGCCCGGGCCAGCTCGCTGATGGCCGTGGGCGGCTGGCCGGAGGACAAACGTCGGGAACTCACCGCGAAAGCCGCCCGGGGCGAGTACCTGGCGGCGGTGGCGCTGTCCGAACCCAACGTCGGGTCGGATCTGGCGGCGGTGAGCTGCCGCGCGATGCTGGACGGTAACGAGTGGGTGATTACCGGCAACAAATACTGGTGCACGTTCGCCGATGGCGCCGACTACATCCAGCTGCTGGCGCGGGTGGAGCGTCCGGACGAGAGCAACGCCCGCTATTCGGGGCTTCGCAGCTTCATCATCGAGAAACCCCGCGGCGAGCTGCCAACCGGGTGCAGCGGCTCGCCCATTCCGAAGATCGGCTACTTCGGCTGGAAAACCTGGGAGCTGGCCTTTGACGGCTGCCGGATCCCCAAGGAGAACATCATCACCGGTGGCAGCACCGAAGGCTTCAAGAACACGGTGAGCTTTCTGAACGCGGCTCGCGCCCACACGGCGGCCCGGTCCATCGGCCTCGCCAGGGGCGCGCTCGAGGACGCCATGGCCTACGCCCACGAGCGCGTGCAGTTCGGCGTGCCCATCGCCGACTTTCAGGAAACCCGGTTCAAAATCGCGCGCATGGCCAGCGAGGTGGAGGCGGCACGGCAGCTGATGTACCACTGCGCAACGCTCATGGACAACGGCGAGCCGGCGGACACGGAAGCCGCCATGGTGAAGTGGTTCGCCAGCGAGATGGCCGAGCGGGTCACCTCCGAGGCGCTGCAGATTCTGGGCGGCGCCGGCTACACCAAGCTGCACGCGGTAGAGCGCTACTGGCGGGACGCCCGGCTCACCAAGATCTTCGAAGGCACCAGCGAAATTCAGCTGCGCATCATCTCGGACCGGCTGCTGGGTAAGCCGACCCAGCGGGCAAACGCCTGACGGAAAGGGTCAGGCGCCACCCCACGAGCTTGCCGAGGGTCACCGTGGATCGGTGCATTCCAGGTCAGCGAAAGCCGGGAAATCTTCACCGTCGCCCGGAAAGTCCCCCGGTGGCAGGGTGTTCCCGATGTATTCCACGCGCAGGGTCTTGCCCTTCTGCTCTTCCACCAGCGACAGCCCACCGGGGAAATCACCCTGCGCCATGCAATACCATTTCTTTTCCACCGAACCCGGTTCCAGGGGGGTCCACTCTCGGGTTACCAGACAGTTCGAGTAGGTCGCCCCGTCACCGAATCCGATAGTTACCTTGCCATTCTTACGCAGCACGGCGGCCATATCCTCCGCGTTGTCCTCGTCAAACTCCTGCTGGTAGCGGTCGCCAGAGCGCGGGTCAGCCAGCATCAGAGCACCGCCGAGCGCATCATCTTCACCCGCCCGCCAAGCGCCTTCATCGCTGCACTCCGGACCTTCTTCCTCATCCGGTCGCGCAAAGGTGTCTTCACCGAGATACCAGACGGCTCCGTCGCCGTCCCCCATATTTTGCTGGGCGTAGAAGTCCACCGTGTCTTCGTCCAGCTCCGCAGAATCGAGATCGCACTCACCGTCCTCGGCATCGGTTACCCATTCCTGATCACGAACGACCAGCACCTGGACCCCGTTCACGGTATAGGGCGACGGATAATCACTATTGGCGAAGCCAATGGTCTGCTTGCTGAACTCGCATTCGTCACCGGCAATCCCGCGGAAGACGGCTGTGCCACCGGGGATGAGCGACAATGGCAAGTAGTCGTTCGTAATCAAGGCGGGCATCGGAAAATTATCGGCGTCGAAATCAAACGCCACCGTTCCGCCCAGGGCCGTACCGGCCAGCAGCAGCCCCCCTGCGCACGCCGCGAGCGCGACTAAATCCCTTCTTGTACGTCTGAAATCTTTGTTCATCGTTGCAATCTCCAGATCTGATGATCATCCCGTGCCTCAAAGTTTCACGGTCCCTGAAGTGCAAGAGGCCTGACCCGACAAAAATCTGTCGCGAACGGCAAGGCCGACAGAAGAAAGGGCAACTCGACCCACTTCAACGCCTGCCCAGGCGTTCGGGTACGAGGCGGATTCGCGCAGGGCCAGCGCAGGGAAACCGCGGGCAGCCGCAGGGCGCCCGCGGGGCGCCCGCAGGGAAGGTTGCGGGGGACCAGCCACCCTGAGAGACTACCCGAAGACGCTTGACGTAGTAGACGAGGTACCGGGCATGACGAACGCGACTGATTTACCTGAAACCTTTGGCGAGCTGAAAGCATCCGGTTTTCAGGTGCTGCCGGTAAAAGCGGAGATCAGGCGCAATCTCATCTCGCGAATTCGAGCCGGAGAGACGCTGTTTCCGGGCGTCACCGGCTACGACGACACCGTCATCCCGCAGCTGACAAACGCCCTGCTCGGCAATCAGGACATCATTTTCCTCGGCGAGCGCGGCCAGGCGAAATCCCGCATCGTACGCAGCCTGACCAACCTGCTGGACGAGTGGACGCCGGTGCTGGCCGGCACCGAGATTCCGGAAAATCCGTTTCAGCCCATCTCGCCCGATGGCAGGCAGATCATTGCCGAGCACGGCGACAATGCGCCCATTCGCTGGGTGCATCGAGACGACCGCTACGCGGAGAAGCTGGCCACCCCGGACATCACCATCGCGGACCTGATCGGCGAGGTGGATCCCATCAAGGTGGCCGAAGGCCGTTACCTGTCTGATGAGTTCACCCTGCACTATGGCCTGGTACCCAGGGTCAACCGTGGCATCTTCGCCATCAACGAGCTGCCGGATCTGGCGGAACGAATTCAGGTAGGCCTGCTGAACCTGCTGGAGGAACGGGACGTGCAGATCCGCGGCCATCGGGTACGCCTGCCGCTGGACGTCTTCGTGGTGGCCACCGCCAACCCCGAGGATTACACCAACCGCGGTCGTATCATCACGCCGCTCAAGGACCGCTACGGCGCCCAGATACGTACCCACTACCCGCTGCTGGTGGATCAGGAGATCCAGATCATGGAGCAGGAGGCGGCCATCGCCGAGATGGGTGACTATCACCTGGACGTACCCGTGTTCATGAAGGAGATCGTGGCGGAGATCACCCATCACGCCCGTCGGTCGCCGGACATCAACCAGCGCTCCGGCGTCTCGGTGCGCACCTCCATCGCGCTTTACGAAGCGCTGGTGGCCAACGCCTTCCGACGCGCCCTGCGTACCGGAGAAAGCGAGGTCGTGCCCCGCATCTCCGACCTGCCCTTCATCCTGCCGTCATTTCAGGGCAAGGTGGAGTTCGAGGCCATGGAGGAAGGCCAGGAAGACCGCATTACCGAACGCATCGTCAGCAGCGCGGTGAAAGCGGTGTTCGATCGCTACTTCGATGTCAACGATCTCGAGTCCGTGGCCGCCGCGTTCGGTGGCGAGCTGGCCATAGAAACCAGCGAAAGCTCGCCGGCTGAAGACTATGTGCCAAAAGCCGAGAAGCTACCGGGCATCGATGACGTCTACCCGGATCCGGATCGAATCTCACCCGGACGTCGCGCCGCCACCATCGAGTTTGTGCTGGAAGGCCTGCACCTTCACAAGCTGCTGAACAAGCACGATCACTCGGGGCGCTCGGTCTACACCGGCTAGTCGCCTACTCCAGGAGGTCTCGCCATGCGCAGAATTCCCACCCACCACCGCTTCACCCAGTGGGACGGCTCGCAGTCTCTGGGCATGGACGCCGACGAGATTCTGGGCGCCATGGCCAACGATCTGATGGAGTACGGCGATCTGCGGTGGGCGATGCGCAACATGCTCTCTCGCGGCATGCAGATCCCCCAGGGCGGCACCATGCAGGGCCTGCGGGACATGCTCAAGCAGATGCGCGATCGTAAGAAGCAGCAGCTGGAGCGCTACGACCTGTCGAGCGTTTTCGATGAGTTTCGAGAAAAGCTGGACGAGATCCTGGACATGGAGCGCTCACGCATCGACGAGTGGCTGAACAAGGATGCCGACGACGGCGATTTTTCCGGCGATGTGCTGAAGAACATCGCAGAGAACAACAAGCAGCAGCTGGACGCCCTCCCGGACGACATCGCAAGCCAGATAAAGACCCTGGAGAAGTACGAGTTTCTGAACCCGGACGCCCAGAAACAGTTTCTCGAGCTGCTGAACGACCTGCGCAAGGCCATGGCCAATACGTTCTTCAAAGACATCGAGAACATGGTCAGCAACATGTCCGAAGGTGACATCTCGCGCATGAAGGACATGCTGAAAGCGCTGAACGAGATGCTGGTGAAACAGATTGCCGGCGAGGATCCCGGCTTCGACGAGTTCATGAACGAGTTCGGGGACATGTTCGGCGACAACCCGCCGGAATCGCTGGATGATCTGCTGGAGCAGATGCGCCAGCAGATGGCCGCCGCCCAGTCGCTGATGAACTCGCTGTCGCCGGAACAGCAGCAGCAGCTGCAATCGCTGCTGTCCGATCGCTTCGGCGACCCGGAGCTGAACGCCGAGCTGAACAAGCTGGCCAAGGAGATGGATTTTCTGAATCCGGAAGGCAACCGCTTCGGCTTCTCCGGCGAAGAGCGCATCGATCTCGATGCCGCGATGCAGATGATGAGCGAAATGCAGCAGATGGACGAGCTCATCTCCCAGCTGCAGGATGCGGAGCGGGCAGGCGATGTGGATCGGATCGATCGTGATCTGCTCAAAGACCTCATGGGAGACGAAGCAGCCGAAGACCTGGACAAGCTCAACGAGATGATGAAGGCCCTCGAGGAGGCGGGCTACATCCGGCCTACCGACGGCGATCGATGGGAACTGACGCCCCGCGGCTCACGCATGATCGGCCAGAAGGCCCTGGGAGAAATCTACGAGCGGCTGAAGCGTCAGAACATGGGCAACCACGCCGTGCCCGAGGAAGGTCGTTTCGGGGAGCGCGTGGAAGATACCAAGCCTTACGAGTTCGGTGATCCCTTCCACCTGCACATGCCCCGTACCATCCGCAACGCGCTGGACCGCGAAGGCCCGAAAACCCCCGTGCGTCTGAAACCGGAAGATTTCGAGGTGTATCGCAGCGAGAGCATTACCTCCACCGCCACCGCCATGCTGGTAGACCTGTCGTGGTCCATGGCCCTGCGCGGGTCGTTCCAGGCCGCCAAAAAAGTGGCTCTGGCGCTGCACAACCTGATCACCTCCCAGTATCCGAGGGACAGCTTCTACATCATCGGCTTTGCCGCTTACGCCAAAGAGCTGAAAGCGCACGATCTGCCCTACCTGCAATGGGACGAGTACGTGCTGGGCACCAATATGCAGCACGCCCTGCTGCTGGCTGAAAAGCTTCTGGCCAAGCATCATGGCGGCAGCAAGCAGATCATCATGATCTCGGACGGCGAGCCTACAGCGCATCTGGAAAACGGTGAGGCTCAGTTTGCTTACCCGCCAACGCCGGAGACCATTCGCGCCACCTTCAAGGCGGTGAAGCACTGCACCGCTCGGGGCATTGCCATCAACACCTTCATGCTGGATGCCAGCTACTATCTGAAAGCCTTCATGGATGAGATCGCCAGGATAAACGGGGGACGGGTGTTCTACACCTCGCCGGAAAAACTGGGCGAGTACATTCTGGTGGACTACATGCAGAACAAGCGCAAGCATCTGGCCCGGAGGGCCTGATCGTGCATGGAACAACCCGCGCAGCGCGCTATGGCGGATGCTAACGCCTCCTGAATGAGACCCGTCGGCTCAGCCGACCCAGCCTGGCGCGCCACGAACTGCCTTTACGGTCCCCGATCAGATACAACGGTTGGTCCTCGAAGGTCTTCGCCCACAGACCGCCCGTCGATTGAATCTCGAACAGGCCGAGCACATCCGCTGCCACCCCTTCCGCAGACAGGAAATCCAGGGAACGCATCTGGGTGGGGAGCAGCTGCGTATCAACCCGATTCGGGCACAGCGCGTTCAGACGTATCCCGCGCTCCGCCAGCGTGGGCGCCAGGCTTCTGGTCAAACCCACAACAGCATGCTTGGTCATTGCATACAGGGCGTCGTGAGGATAGGGGTAGATGCCAGCCAGGGAGGCCGTGATGACGATGCTGGACCCCGCGGCCATGGCGGGTACGAATGCCTGCAGTCCGAACACCACGCCATCCACGTTCACGCCGGTTAGCCTGCGGTAGGACTCCGAGGTGACGTTGAGGAACGCATACCCGTCTGCTGTCGCCTGGGGAGGTGCGGACATTACGCCCGCATTGAGAAACAGACAATCCGGCCGGCCTGTGTCCGCAGCCGCCGCTTCCCAGCTCTCGGGCTTTGAAACATCACAGTAAACGTACGCCAATTCGTCTATCTTTGGATCAACGATATCAAGGGCGGTAACCCGGGCCCCCTGGGCCAGAGCGTGCAGCGCCGTTGCTCGGCCGATACCCGCAGCCGCTCCGGTGATGACAACGTGTTTAGTGGGTAGCGCCACAGTCGTTTGTTTGGAAAAAGGTAATGAGCGTCAGCGCCAATCGCCGCCGTTGGGGCCTGTGGAATTCGATCTTCGGCCGGTTCATGCGACTTCTGGCTTCCAGGCTCGGGGTGCACGTGTTTCTGATCAATTTCCGTCCGCTGGATGCAGACGCATTTCTGGAGGATATACCTCCGGGCCAGGATATTCGCTACCTGAAGCGCGAAGATCTCGACCCGGTGGACAAAGAGCCCAGCCTCAACCTGCCGAAGTCATTCGCGGAGGCTGCTTTCGAACGAGGAGACGTCTGCATCGGTTACTTCGACCGGAACCGACTGGTTTCTTATTTCTGGTGCGGTTTCGAGGCGGTACCCATGGAAGCCGGGCTGTGGGTTCGTGTGCCGCCGAACTACTCGTATGCCTACAAGGCGCTCACGGTGGAATCGCACCGAGGTCGTCGCCTGCAGCAGCTGCTGACCAATGCCAGCGATCGCGAGCTGACAAAGCGCGGGCTGACACACAACATCGAATACATCGCGACCTACAACGTTCCGCAACGGATCGCTTCGGCTCGATACGGCAACAAGACGATAGGGATAGCCGGCTTCGTGAAATGGGGCACTCTGATCAGGCCATTCCGATCGCCAGGCGTAAAAGCCCATGGATTCGAGTTTTTCGTACCCGCGGAGCCTTCCGCCATAAACAAGTAGCCTTCCGCGAGACATATGAAGCACATGACGAATCTACTTCTTTTCGCGCTCTTTGCTTATGCCGGGCTGTGCGTCCTGGTATTTCTGCTGCAGGAACGGCTGCTGTTTTTTCCTCGTTCTCCCGATCCGCAGGCGACCGTGAGGCTACAGCCGTGGCAACGTTCAGTTGCAACGCAGGACGCAACGCTTTCCGGCTGGCTGATTCCGGCACGAGAACCGGGCGGCGCGCCACTGGTTTTCTACTTCGGTGGAAATGCTGAAGACATCAGCGCCACCGCCAGCGATGTAAGCGCCAGAGCCGACGCCAACTTCATATTCATGAACTATCGCGGCTATGGCGAGAGCGAAGGTAAGCCCTCGCAGGCCGCGCTCCTGGCGGACGCCGTCTCGATCTACGACGACATGGTGGTCAGCGCCCCCCACAACGGCAAAAGAGTCGTGTTCGGCCGCAGCCTCGGCTCTGGCGTCGGCATCCACCTCGCATCGCGCCGGAAAATCGACGCTGCGGTGCTGGTGACGCCCTTCGACAGCGTTCGCAACGTCGCGCGACGCCATTTTCCCTGGCTGCCGGTATCGCTGCTGCTCAGACACCCGTTCGACTCTCTCTCGCTGGCCCCCAAACTGAAGATCCCGGCGCTGTTTCTTCTGGCAGAACGGGACATCGTTGTGCCGCCTGCCCACTCGCACACGCTCGCGGGCAAATGGGGCGGTAGCGCCCGCGTGGTGATGATCAAGGGGGCAGGACACAACACAATCGGCTGGGAAAGGGAATTCTGGGAACCCATTCGCGAGCTGCTGACTAGCATCTAGCGTTCCACATGGGAAGCCAAGACCAGATATCCCGCAAGTAGGTTTTACCTAGTAGAAACTCTCCAGGTCTTCGAATACCGGCTCCCCGTCCAGACAAGCCAGCGCCTTCGGCGACATCTGCATGTGATAGTCGGCGGCGGCATAGCGATCAAACGCGGCCTGGTCCTCGAAGCACAGAAAATAGACGTATGTGTGCGGCTGGTCTTTCACGCGCCTGACTTCATAGAACCTGGCGCCGGGTTCGTGGGCGTAGATATCCCGCACCAGTTGCGCCACGAGGCCTTCGAATTCTTCAACCTTGTCGGGCAGCACTCTGAGCCTGATGCTGCTGGAAATCACAGCGCGGCCACCTCGCCGCAGACCAGCGACACCGATTCCACCACCACCTCTGCGGATAAGGTCGCCAGCGCCGGCTCGAACAGCTCGAGCACCGCCGGGTCCTTGGCATGGGCCTCGCGAGCGGCCAGATCCCGATAGCGTTCCATCATGTAATACTTGCCGTTGTCACCGCGATAGGGGAAATAAAACAGCGTTCCCTCCTCCACCTCTCGAACCTTCGCCGCCGCCTTGACGATAGCGGCTTCGAACGCCTGCTCCTGGCCTTTTCTGACCTCGAAAGTGGCGATATAGCCCACCTCGTCGCAGTCGGCAAAAACCGAACCTGAGGCAAACGCTAGGCACGCCAAGCCCACCAGGAACCGGTATCCGAATCTTCGCATTTCTCACCCTTGGATTGCCATTGACGTGCATGCTACGCCACTTACGACGCAAGACCATACCGGCCCGGATGTGCAAACGCTACGGGAAACAACCGCTGAGGTAGGTCGCGCCGTCCCTGGCGCTGGGGGGAAAGGGGTTCAGTCGGCGAGAAAGTCGACTAGAAAGTCGGCTAGAAAGTCGGTCAAGGCGTCCTCGGCCATGGGCCGGGCGACCAGGAAGCCCTGGCCCAGATCACAGCGGGCCTCGGCCAGGTAGTCGTTCTGCGCCTGGGTCTCGATGCCCTCGGCTACGACCTCCAGGTCCAGCTCCTCGGCCATGGCCAGCAGATGCCGGATCACG
>CAMYJX010000046.1 GCA_947258825.1 uncultured Pseudomonadales bacterium | reverse complement strand
GTTCCTTTACAAGCTGGGGGACAACATGGCGACAGCGCTGGCGACCCCGTTCTATATCGACCTGGGATTTTCCACCGTCCAGATCGGCATCATCGCTAAAAACGCGGCGCTCTGGCCTTCCATCATCGGGGGCTTGCTCGGCGGTCTGCTCATCGTCAAGATCGGAATCAATCGCGGGCTTTGGGTTTTCGGTTTTGTCCAGCTGGCGACCATATTGGGTTTTGTCTGGCTTTCCTCGGTGGGTGCCGACCCCTGGGTGCTGGCGGTGGTCATCAGCGCAGAATATCTGGGGGTCGGTCTGGGCACCGCCGCCTCGGTTGCGTTCATTGCCCGGGAGACGTCACGCCGCGCGGTGGCCACTCAGTTTGCGCTGTTTACCGCCATTGCGGCGCTGCCCCGCGTGCTTGCCTCCTCTGCCAGCGGGCTCATCGTTGACACCATCGGCTGGACGAATTTCTTTTACGTCTGTGCCCTGCTGGCGATTCCCGGGATGATCCTGCTGGTCTGGGTCGCGCCCTTTGGCGCTGCTGCCCATCAGCCGAGCGAAGCTGGGGAGGAAGAACAGGAATTCAGTGGTCCCAGAGATGCTGGCGGGCTATCCGCGGGCCGACGAAGCTGACCCCCTCCTTTTCCAGCAGCAGGCGCTGGGCGGCTACCGCCGCTCCATTGGCACGGCGAGAGATACGCAGGCTGGCGTTTATCACGCGATGCCATGGTAGGCGGGTTGCCGAGGGTAGGTTGCTCAATGTTCGACCGACGAAGCGGGCGTGGGAAGGCATGCCCGCCAGGCGTGCGACCTGACCATAGGTCGCAACCTGTCCTTTTGGAATTGCGGCAACCACCTGCCAGATGCGCTCCCGGGGATCGAGCGGCTCCCCACCGGAATGGCTGGTTTCGATTTGACACGCCCGCGGGTTAGCCGCAGATTGCCGGTCACCAACCACAGCAACGCTCGGCATGCCTATCTGGTTTCTGATCTTCTTTCTTACCCCCATCGTGGAAATGTACCTGCTGATAGAGGTCGGTGGCTACATTGGCACCCTGCCCACCGTCGCGCTGGTGATGCTGACGGCGGTGATCGGCGTCGCGCTACTGCGCATTCAGGGCGTCGCGACCCTGACAAGAGGGCTGGCTCGGTTGCAGCAGGGACAGCTGCCCGCCCAGGAGCTGGCGGAAGGGCTGCTGCTCGCCGTGGCGGGAGCGCTGCTGTTGACCCCCGGTTTCGTTACCGACGCTGCTGGCTTTCTGCTGTTGTTTCCCCCATCCCGCGCGCCTGCTGCGCGCTGGCTGTTGACGCGGGTTGAAGCTCAGGGGGCTCGAGCTGGGAGCTCTCGGGGCGGGTTCACCATCATAGAGGGCGATTTTCGACGTCACCCGGATGATGATGCACGCCCGGATTCGCGGGACAAGGAAGGGCCGCCCCCGCTGCCCTGATGGCGCCATCGTGAAAATCGACCCTTGAAGTCTGCGCGTTTGGCTTCACATAGGGGTCAGCGCGGAGGCGGGCGGGTTCGCTGTGCCACACCGAGCCCCCAGGTCGGTTCAGATCGGCAAAGGCTGATCGGCAAATATTGATGACCAGAGGCTTGAAACTCGCGCCGGCGCCACTATGATAGCGGCCCACGGTTGGCACTCTCACTGGGGGAGTGCTAATGACACTTTTAGGATTCAACTGGGAGATATTTAGGTAATGAACATTCGACCCCTACACGATCGCGTCGTCGTGCGCCGGTTGGAAGAAGAATCCACGACCGCAGGCGGCATTGTCCTGCCCGACTCGGCGGCGGAAAAGCCGTCACAAGGCGAAGTTCTGGCTATTGGCGCAGGCAAGGCGCTGGACAATGGGGATGTCCGTCCCCTGGATGTCAAAAAAGGCGACAAAGTCTTGTTTGGTCAGTATGCGGGCAGCACCGTAAAGGTAGACGGCGAAGAATTGCTCATCCTCAGCGAGAGCGAGATCTTCGGCGTGCTGGAAGGCTAATAGAGCGATTACTAAAGAGGAATTATTGAAATGAGCGCAAAAGACGTACGGTTCGGAGATGATGCGCGCAGCCAGATGCTGGATGGGGTCAACGTTCTGGCCGACGCTGTAAAGGTAACCCTGGGCCCCAAAGGGCGCAATGTCGTGCTGGACAAGTCGTTCGGCTCGCCAACCGTGACTAAGGATGGCGTTTCGGTTGCCAAAGAAATCGAGCTCGAAAACAAGTTCGAGAACATGGGCGCCCAGATGGTGAAAGAAGTCGCCAGCCAGACTTCTGATGAAGCGGGCGATGGCACCACCACGGCGACGGTTCTGGCCCAGTCCATTCTCACCGAAGGACTCAAGTCGGTAGCTGCGGGTATGAACCCCATGGATCTCAAGCGTGGCATCGACAAGGCGGTTGCCGCCGCCGTTGCGGAAGTCGAGAAGATGGCCATCCCCTGTGAAGATTCGAAGTCCATCGCTCAGGTGGGCACCATCTCTGCCAACAGCGATACCGCTGTGGGTGAGATCATCGCGGAAGCCATGGACAAAGTTGGCAAGGAAGGGGTCATCACGGTCGAGGAAGGTTCCGGTCTCGAGAACGAGCTGGACGTGGTAGAAGGCATGCAGTTCGATCGCGGCTATCTTTCCCCGTACTTCATCAACAATCAGGAGTCCATGGCTGCAGAGCTGGAAGAACCTTACATTCTGCTTTGCGACAAGAAGATCTCGAACATCCGCGAAATGCTGCCGGTGCTGGAATCTGTCGCCAAGGCCGGCCGACCGCTCATGGTCATCGCCGAGGACATCGAAGGCGAAGCTCTGGCCACGCTGGTAGTGAACAACATGCGCGGTATCGTCAAGGTTACCGCTGCTAAGGCGCCCGGATTCGGCGACCGTCGCAAGGCCATGCTGCAGGACATTGCCATTCTCACGGGCGGCACTGTGATCTCCGAGGAAGTCGGCCTGACCCTGGAAGGGGCGACCCTGGACGATCTTGGCACTGCCAAGCGGGTTACCTCCACGAAGGAAAACACCACCATCGTGGACGGCGCCGGCGCCAAGGGTGATATCGAAGGTCGCATCAAGCAGATCCGTCAGGAGATAGACGACACCAGCTCCGATTACGATCGCGAGAAGCTGCAGGAGCGCCTGGCTAAGCTGGCCGGTGGCGTGGCGGTCATCAAGGTGGGCGCCCCCACGGAAGTCGAGATGAAAGAGAAAAAGGCACGTGTGGAAGACGCTTTGCATTCGACTCGTGCGGCAGTAGAAGAGGGCGTCGTCCCCGGTGGCGGTGTGGCGCTGGTTCGCGCCCTGGCATCCATCGATGGCCTCAAGGGTGACAACGAAGACCAGAATGTGGGCATCGCCATCGCTCAGCGGGCCATGACTTCCCCGCTGCGTCAGATCGCGGCTAACGCGGGTGTGGAAGGCGCCGTAGTCCTGGATAAGGTTGCAGGAATGAAGGGTAATGACGGTTACAACGCGGCGACCGGTGAATATGGTGACATGATCGCCATGGGTATCCTTGATCCGGCCAAGGTGACGCGCACGGCGCTGCAGGCGGCCGCATCCGTTGCGGGGCTGATGATCACTACCGAAGCGATGATCAGCGACTTGCCGGAAGAGAAAGGCGCCGCCGGCGGCGGCATGCCCGACATGGGTGGCATGGGTGGCATGGGCGGCATGATGTAAGCCTCCCGGTGCAGTCCTCCGGGGCGCCGAGCCGGCGCCCCGGGCGCGCGCTCCCGTGCGCCGGTAAAACCCCGCTAAAACCCCGCAACGATGCGGGGTTTTTCTTTTCCGGCGCGGTGAATTGAGCGCCCCCTTGTTGCGTTTTCTGTCCTTTTCCCGGCCAACTTCTTGGGCAAGTTCCTGGCGTTTTCAGGGCTTTTTCGGCGGGTATCGGGCCGCCGGCTCCAAGGATGATTTGTCCCAGTTGATTCGCTATAGTCCGCGATCAAACAAAACCAACACCATCTGATCGGGGAGAAAAGTCATGGATACAGCTTTAATAGACTACCTGGCGCGTTGGGGGCACTATCTGGCCGGCATTACGTGGATCGGCCTGCTCTATTACTTCAATTTCGTTCAGACCGAGTACTTCAAAGAAGCCGATCCCGACGCGCGCACCGATGCGTTTTCCAAGCTGGTGCCACGAGCGCTCTGGTGGTTCCGCTGGGGGGCCATGCTCACCTTTTTAACCGGCCTGATCATGTTGGGGATTCGCGGCGCCGGACTCACCCTGGATATTTCGGTCGGTGCGGTGCTCGGCACGCTGATGTTTCTCAACGTATGGCTCATTATCTGGCCGAATCAGAAGATCGTCATCGCCTCAAATCAGCAGGTGAAAGCCGGCGGCGAAGCGCTTCCTGCGGCCGCGGGAGCAGCGCCCAAAGCGGGGCTGGCATCAAGGACTAATACCCTGTTTTCCGTTCCCATGCTGTTTTTCATGGGCTCCAGCGCGCACTATGCTCACGGCGGGCTGGAAGGAAACATGACCGCGCTAATTGTATCGCTGGTCATCATCGCCGCTCTGGAAGTCAACGCCATCGTCGGCAAGCAGGGACCGATGACCACGGTCAAAGGCGTGATCACGAGCGGGTTCGTGCTGACTGCCGTGCTTTGGGCTGTGGTTGCTCTGCTGTAACCCCCCCCCAAAGCCGCACAAGGCCGCACAAGGCCGCGCAAGGCGGCAAAAAGGAGCCTGCGTATGCAGGCTCTTTTTTTGCATATAATCCGCCGACCTCGAAATTTGAACTGAGCGGTTAGGAGTGGTCATGGCTGAGCGCCCCGGGAAATCCTCTATTTCAGCAAGTCCTGATGACGTATCCGGCCGGCGGCGTCCCGCGCAAGGCGGCCGGCGGCGAGCCTCGAAGGATCGGGAGGGCCGAATGATCGGCCTCAATCTGATTCTCGCCGTGCTCGTGGCCGGGCTGGTGGTTGCCGGCTGGTTCATTGCCAACCAGCATAAGCTGCTGGTTGAGGAAGCTCAGGCTCTGGAAGACGCCAAAGGCCGCATCGCCGTGCTGGAAGATCGGCTGCGGGTTACCGACGAAGCGCTCACCGAGACCGGCCAGACCACTAACGAGCAGATCAACTTCTGGGAGTCGGAGATCCGCAAGCTCTGGGGCGTGACCAACGATCGGAACAAGAAATGGATCAAGGACAACGAGGCGGCGCTGGCAAAGCTGAGCAAATCCCTTTCGGCTCTGGAGCTGGGAGACAAAGAGGTCAAAGCCACCCTGGGTCGTCACGAAAGCGCCTTCGCCCAGCAACAGTCCATGATCGACCAGCTCACCAGCATCGAGATGCAGATGCAGCAGGTGCTGCGTAGCCAGCGCGATATGGTGGACAAAGTCAATTCGGCGCAGCAGTCGGTTGCCGGTCTGCAGTCCGGGCTGACGAACCGGGTTCGCGAGAACGAGCAGGCGGTGGCCGCCATCGATGCTTATCGTCAACAGCTGAACAGCCGCCTTGCCGACATCGAGCGGAAGCTGAGCAACCTGGCGGCCTCCGCGACGCTTTGACGGAATAATCCCGGCATCCTGACGGGAATGGACTCCGCAGCCTTAGTGTTTCTCATTCTTTGCGAGCCCGTGTTGTGAACTGGTTCTAATATCGTCTGTGCCTGCGCAGCCATACTTCTAATGTCGTAACTCCTGGGCGAGCCGTGGCTGTGAGGCTTTCCGAAAGTCCCCCAATTCTCTGCATACTGCGCGGCAATGATGTCCGGCAAGACGGTGGCGGGCCTGATCAAGGCCTGTCGCCCGTCTGGTTCAAGCAGCTGCGCGATCTGGCCGTCGAGCGGGGGTGGCAGATACGCGAGGTTCATCTGCCCGCGGAGATGGAAGAGACGGTAGCCCTGGTGCTTACCGGCGCTGCACATGACCAGGACCTGCGGAGATGCTTTCCCCACGCGTTGATAACGTCCTCGGTGGCCTGCGAAGATGCTGATCTGGTCCTGCCTGTCAACGCCGAACCAGAGGGGCTGGAACGCCTGCTCGACTTCGCGGCTGAGCATTGGCGGCGGAATCTGGACGTCCTAGGCCTGCATCGGGAAATCTCGGCGCGCGACAATCGCATGCGACAGCTTTCCGAGATCGCACTGTCGTTGTCGACGCGTTTGGAATTTCAGGATCTTCTGGAAACCATTCTGCTGGAAGCTCGCCGGCTCGCCAATTGTGAAGCCGGTTCTCTGTACCTGCTGGATGAAGACGGGGCCGAGCCGGCTCTGGTGTTCAAGCTTGCGCAGAACGACGTGGTAGATGTCCCTTTCGTGGAAAAACGACTTCCGCTCACCCCGGAATCGGTAGCCGGTTACGTCGCGCTATCCGGTGAGACGCTGGACATACCCGACGTCTATCAGATACCGGCCACCATGCCCTTCAGCTTCAACCGGTCGTTCGATCAGACGATGGGTTACCGAACGCGCTCCATGCTCGTGCTACCGATGCGGGATCATCGTCACAGAGTGGTGGGCGTGCTTCAGTTCATCAACCGCATCGATCCAACCGAGGACCACCCCGTTCCTTTTGGCGAGGAGTTTGGTGAGCTGCTAAGGGCGGTGGCCAGCCAGGCAGCGGTGTCGATCCAGAAAAATCTGCTCATTCGCGATATCAACCGGCTTTTCGAAAGCTTTGTGCAGGCCTCGGTGAAGACCATCGAACAGCGGGATCCGACGACCAGCGGGCATTCATTCAGAGTTGCCGCGACCACGGTGGCCCTGCTCCAGGCTTTGCCGGATTCGGGCTTGCAGCGCTTCAGCCATCTGGAGCTGACTGATGAGCACATCCGCGAGGTGCGATACGCAGCGTTACTTCATGATTTCGGCAAGATCGGCGTGCGTGAGAACGTGCTGCTGAAGGCGAACAAGCTCACGGATGAGCGCGTGGAGATCATCCGCTTCAGGATCGAGCTGCAGAAGGAACGCCTGCGCAGACGTGCCGCTGAGCAGGAGCTGGAACTGCTGCATCATGGTCGCCTCGATTTCGAGGTAGCGCGTCGCCGGCTGCACCGGGAGCTGGAGATGGAGCTCTCCATCCTGGATCAGTACTTTGCCTGCATTACCGATTCCAACACGCCGAACCTCCGCAACGCGGGTGATTTTGAGCATCTGCAGAAGATCCGGAAGTATTCCTTTGTGGAGCTGGATGGCGCCCGGGGCAGCCTGCTCACCGATGCGGAGCTGCTGGCGCTGTCGGTTCGCAAGGGCAGCCTGACCCCGGAGGAGCGAGAGGAAATCGAATCGCACGTTACCCACACCCGTGAGTTTCTTTCGGTTCTACCTTGGCCGCCGGAACTGGCCAGGGTTCCGGAGATCGCCGGCGCGCACCACGAGAAACTTGATGGCAGTGGCTACCCGCTTGGCCTGGTGGCAGATCAGATTCCCCTGCCCAGCCGGGTCATGACCGTTTGCGATATTTACGATGCGCTGACCGCGATGGACAGGCCATACAAGCCGGCAATGTCGGTGGATTCGGCGCTGGAAATTCTGCACGACGAAGCCCGGCGCGGGCTGCTGGACGCGGACGTCCTCAGCGTGTTCGTGGACAGCCAGATCTATCTCGGAGCGTCAGAACCCGCTCCGGAAAGGGTTCGCGCTATCTAGGGAACCTCTGACTGATTCGTTGCATATCAGACAGGACACCAGCCGCCGTCAATCCCAGGTGCCGACAACGGGGACTTCGATCAGAAAGCCGTCGAACGCGAGGACGACGCCGGTTTCGGTAATCTCGTTTACCGTCACGCCGCGCAGGCTGTCACCTTCCGTAAGACGCCGGCCGTTTGCCACGACGGCCCGCAGATCTCGATCTTCTGCATAGACATGGGTAGAAAATGCCAGGCCCGGGAAACGGCTGCGAACATCGGGCGGCAGTCGGTCCAGCTGAACGGGTTCCCGGACAGCCTCGACTTTTTCGGGCTCGACTTTTACGGGCTCGGCTTTTACGGGCTCGGCTGGGGGCTCGTTGGGTAGTGACATTGCTGCTTCGGGCGTCGTAGCAGCTTGAGCCGCCGTAGCGGCCGCTCCGGCGGGTGCTGCCTGCGGGCCGCTGGCCGTTGAGGCTGCTGGAAGGTCCGCAGAACGCGCGGTTGACCCGGGTTCCGCGTTCGGCTCGGCTACGCTGAGCGCTTGTTCCTTTTGCTCTTGTTCCTTTTGCAATTGGGGCCACGCCAGCAACCAGAATAGAATTCCCGCGTTGACAACCAAAGTCGCCCCCACGAGCCAGGTGAGCAGGCGATAACGACGGCTTCGCTCGGTTGCCAGAGACAAGGAGACGGCAACATCGGGGTTCTGCTCTGCCTCCTGCTTCTTGAGCGCTTCCAGAACATAAGACACGATTAACCGTCCGTGCTCGCAGCCAGGGCGGGCGAAGGCAACTCCAGGCGGCTGGCGAGGCGAATCCAGGTTGCGGGGCCGACGACGCCGTCGGCCTGCAACTGCTCTTCGCTTTGAAAACTCAATACGGCTCGGTAAAGCTCGGCGCCGAAGAGGGCATCGTCGCCACCGGGTATGGACTTTGATGACAGGATCTCCAGCTGTCGCCGAAGCCACGCAACAGAGGGATGTCGATCCCCACGTTTGACGTTGCCCTTGTAATTGGGTGGCATCTGCCAGAGGACCACGAAGCCGCCGAACCAGATGTCACGGAGGTCCGCGCCGGTAACCTGATAGACATCGTTGCCCAGGTACAGCGTGATAACGTCGCCCTGCAGCGCGGTTACCGCGCCGTAGAAGGGCTCGTTGTCTTCGTCCAGCATTTCCAGAACGACCGGCAGGTTGAGCGCGCGGATATCCATCAAAGTGCCGGTTCGGCCCAGGCACTGCAACCCGGCGGTGGGCGCGAAGTTGCAGGGAATGGTGTCGCTGCCCACCCTGGAGTAGTCCGCGCCCCACTGCTCGAACACGCGGGCGTAGGCAAGGCGCTGGCTCTGCTCGTTGGTCATGTCTGGACGCCTGAGCGCCCGGGAACCTTGCTCGGTGCTAGCAGACGGTTGCGGGGCAGCCGGTTTCGAGGCGGAATTCTCCGGCTCGGGCCGCACGACGGTTAGCGTTGGAACGTCGGAATTCTCGGCGTCGAAGCTGTCAGCCGAGGCATTCCATGGCTCTCCCGAAGCCGCGGGTTCTGCTGGGCTCGTTGTTTCTGCAGCGGCCTCCGGATTTTCCACGCCGTCGGCGGGATTCTGCGCCTCCGGAATGATCCTTTCCACTTTGCGCCATTGGGTGTCGGGCTCCGGGTCGAGGTTTGCAGCCGGTGTGCTCTGAGTAGCGGTCCCCGGCCTGGTATCTTCGGGCAGCGCGAAGAAGGCCCAGGCGACGCCGGCGGCGCAGGCCGCCAGGATGCCCATGGCCAGCCAGCGCACGGGTTGTGGGGGTTTGCCGAGCACTTCTCGTGCCGCACGATTGACCAGGCGGGCGCCGACCCGATGTTTGCCTTCGGCATAGGCGCCCAGCAAGGCACGGTCGGCAACCAGGTTGATGATTCTCGGCGTGCCGTTGGATATTCTGTACAGGCGCCACAGCCCGCTCCGGGTGAAGGTATGGGGGTTGCCGCCGGCTCGACTCAGGCGATGAATAACGTACGCGTAGGTGTCCTCTCGGGTCAGCGCGCCCAGGTGATATCTGGCGGTGATGCGCTGCGCGAGCTGGCGCAGCTCTCTGCGCGCCAGAAGCTCCCCCAGTTCCGGCTGGCCGAGCAGGATGATCCGCAGCAGTTTGCGCTTGTCCGTTTCCAGGTTGGTGAGCAGGCGGATCTGCTCGAGCACCGCGGGAGACAGGTTCTGCGCCTCATCGATGATGACGACCGTGTCCCGCCCCAGCTTGTGGCTTTCCAGCAGGTGGCGGTTGAGCAAGTCGATGTACTGCTTTACCGACAGGGCGTCGTCCTGCAGGTAAGGGATCCCCAGCTCGTCACATAGTGTTTCCAGCAGCTCTTTGACGGTGAGTCGCGGGTTGAGAATGAACGCCACGTCCAGGTTTTCCGGCGTCTGCTTGATCAGGTTGCGAAGCAGCGTCGTTTTCCCCGTCCCTACCTCGCCTGTCAGCAGCACGAAGCCGCCATGAGAGAAGCCGTACAGCAGATGTGCCAGCGCTTCCCGATGGCCGTCACTCAGATAAAGAAAGGCGGGGTCCGGCGCAATGGAAAATGGCGCCTGGGTGAAGTTGAAATAAGCCTTGTACATCAGCCAGGTTGCTCAATGGTCGTTGGCATGGAGGACGCCCCCACCTGCCGGTGCAGGCGCTGGTCCTTGTCGCGCCAGATGTCCTCGATCCAGGGTCCCAGGCGCGCCCGGCGCTCCTCGAGGCTCAGGTTTGCCTGCAGCGACTCCGGCAGGTCGCGGCACTGCACCAGAATCCGGACCTGCGGGCATCGCCCCTGCATGAGATCCCAGAACGTCGGGGTAGGGCCAAGATACACGATTGTGATATCGAGCAGCTTGTGCAGATGGTTTGTCAGGCCGTCACAGACGTAGGTCAGGCCGCCTATTTTCGGATTCAGAAGATTTTGGAAACGGGCATCCTGGTTCCGATGCTTGGCCGGGGTGAAACGAGTGCCCTCCGGGAAATTCAGCACCGAGTTGGGGTGCGCCCGGAATTTCTCGCAGGCGTTCAAGGTAGCTTGCCGGTCCAGCTCCGCCAGGCCGGGATTCGCCGCAATCTGCTCCCGGCTCATCCTGCGCACGTATGGAAAGTCCAGAAACCACATGGCGATTCCCAGAAACGGCACCCAGATCAACTGACGCTTGGTAAAGAACTTGAGGGGCGGAACCCGGCGCCAGAGGGTGTTCTGCAGCAGGACGATGTCCGTCCAGCTCTGATGGTTGCTGATCACCAGATACCACTGATCCTCGGACAGCGCATCGTCGCCCTCCCAGATCAGCTCGATGGACGTGAGGCCGAGCAGGTCGAAGCACTTGCGGTTGTTTCCCACCCAGAAATTGATGAGACGGTCCATGCGCCTTGACAGAAATCCCCCCGCGGTAGCGGGGAGCAGGAGGCGAACCGCGCCCATCAGGTACAGGGGCACGCAGGTCACAACGGTATTCAACCCCAGCAGCAGGGACGCCAGGATGCCGCGCAGCAGATTCATACGTGATTACTTAACATAGCTCCCATGGCTGCACCAGTTTTTACCAGCGAGGCGCAGGTTCCGGCGCTGAGTACGTGATGCGCTTGCCGTGGTTGTTCCTGCCGATGGGCGTCCTGCTGCTCGCGTTCCTGAGCCTCACCGGCTGCCAGTCGCTGCTCTATTACGGCCACGCTGCGGGCGGTCAACTCCGCCTCCTGCAGACCCGTGAGCCCGTGAACGAAGTCCTGGACAGGCTCCATGATCAGCGTCAGAAAGACGAGGGCGCCGATCTGCTCTATCGGCGGCTGGTGTTCACTCAGGAGCTGCTTGAATTTTCCGACAAGGCCCTTGCCATGCCTGCCGATGGCCGCTATCGAAGCTATGTGGAGCTGGATCGTCCCTACGTGGTCTGGAACCTGTTTGCTGCGCCTGAGCTGTCCCTCGAACCGCGTCGCTGGTGCTACCCCGTCGTCGGCTGCGCGCCCTATCGCGGCTTCTTCAGCGTGGCTCGCGCCGAACGGGATGCCAGGCGGCTTCAGGCGGAACGATATGAGGTTTATCTTGGCGGCGTTGCCGCCTACTCGACCCTGGGGTGGTTCGACGATTCTCTGCTGAGCACGTTCATCCGCTGGCCGGAGCCGCGGCTGGCTCAGCTCATCTTTCACGAACTGGCTCACGGGGTGGTCTGGGTCAGGGACGATGTGGCTTTTAACGAGTCTTTCGCCACCTTCGTCGGCAGGCAAGGGTCGATCGCCTGGTTTCAGGATCGCGGCCGGGACGCTGCTTTAGCCAGTTACCATCAGGACCTGCTGGATTGGCAGCGGCTGCAGGCGCTGCTCGGCATTGCTCGTGAAGCGCTGACCTCCGTGTATGAAAGCGGGCTGCCCGATGCCCGGAAGGCAGTTGGCAAAGCGCAGATTCTCGGGGCTGTCAGGGCCTGCTACGCGGCGCAGCGGGAAGTGCTCGGTGGCGGTCGCCATGACGCATTGATGGCTTCGCTGAATAATGCCTTGCTCGTTTCCCTCGCCACTTACCAGGATCTGGTGCCCGCTTTTGCGTCGCTGTTTGCTGAAAATGGTGGCCGCTGGCGTGATTTCTTCGCCGCGGTTCGGCAGCTTGCGCGGTTGACACCCGAAGAGCGTCTCGCGCGACTGGGTGCTTCAGGCGATGAGCAAATAGCAGAGCGTGGCGATGACCACGGCGCCGACGAGGTTCAGTGCGAAGCCCTCACGAGCCATGGCTTCGACCGTGAAACGACCGGAGCTGTAGACGATCACGTTGGGAGCGGTGGCCACCGGCAACATGAAGGCGCATGACGCGCTCATGGCGGCCGGTATCATGAACAGCTTCGGGTCCATGCCTGCGCCCATGGCGCCGGCGGCCAGAATTGGCATCAGCAGCGTTGTGGTCGCGGTGTTGCTGGTGGTTTCGGTCAGGAAAGTCACCGCCAGACAGATGCAGAGCATCAGCAGATACACGGGCAGTATCGCCATCCCGGACAGCAGGCCGCCGATGGTTTCGGACAGCCCGGACTGAGTGAATGCTTCGGCGATGGCGATCCCCGCGCCGAACAGGATCAGCATTCCCCATGGAATGCCGGTGGCGGTTTCCCAGTCCAGCAGCCGTTCGCCGCGTCCATCGGGAACCAGGAACATGGCCGTTACCGCGATGAAGGCGACCATGTAGTCGCTCGAGTACGTGACGCCCAGCAGCTCGCTCCAGCCGCCAAAGGGTTCCTTTCGGGTGATCCATAGCAAGGCGGTAACGGCGAAGATCAGCAGCACACGAATCTCTGCCGACTGCCAGGCGCCGACGTCCGGCACTTCCGGCGCGGCGTGATGACCCAGCCGCCGGGTCAACCACAACCCGATGAGCGGCAGCAGAACCAGAACCACCGGAACTGCCCACAGCATCCAGCCGGCAAAAGTAATCCTGCCGCCAACCAGCTGTTCGTAGACGCCCATGAAGATCACGTTGGGAGGCGTGCCGATGGGGGTGCCGATACCGCCGACGCTGGCCGCATAGGCAACGCCCAGCAACAGAGGCTTTGCCAGGTCCGGGTCTTCAGATTTCTCGAGCACCGCCATGGCTACGGGCAGCAGCATGAGCGTGGTTGCGGTATTGGATATCCACATGCTGAGCATCGCGGAGGCGGCCATGAATCCGAAGACCAGGCGCCGGCTGCTGTTGCCGCCGAAAGCGCGCACCATGGTAAGCGCGATGCGCCGGTGCGCGCCGTTGCGCTCCAGCGCCGTGGAGAGAATGAAGCCGCCGAGCAGCAGTAGAATCAGCGTGTGGCCGTAGGCGCCGGAAACCTGAGCCGGAGTAAGCACGCCCAGTAGCGGCAACAGGGCCAGGGGAATCAGCGACGTAGCCGGGATCGGTATGGGTTCGAACACCCACCACACCACGCAGAGCACCGTCGTTCCCAAGGTGACCGAAGCCTCGCTGGAAAAATTGGCCGAATACATGAGGTAACCGGCCAAGAGTGCGAGAATGGGGCCTGCGAGCAGCGCATACCGCTGAAATCTGGAGTTGGACATGGCCGCTGCAGGGTGCCAACGCCCAGATGCGAAAGCAACCGGAGCCTCGAGTAAAGACGGATATGGGACAGAGCTTCTACTGGTACGATCTGGAGACCACGGGCATCGACGCGCGCTGGGATCGAATCGTCCAGTTTGCCGGGCTGCGTACCGACGCAGATCTCAAGGAAGTGGGTGAAGAGTACTGCACCTACGTCCAGCTCGCCGATGACGTGCTGCCAAATCCGGATGCCGCCATGGTGACGGGCATAACGCCGGATATCAGCCAATCCCGCGGGGTCACCGAGTGGCAGGCGCTGCGGCACATCTATCAGAGCTTCAGCGTCCCGGGAACCTGCGTGGTGGGGTACAACAGCCTGCGATTCGATGATGAGTTCATGCGCCACGGTTTCTACCGGGCGCTCATGGATCCCTATGCCCGTGAGTGGCAGCACGGGAATTCCCGCTGGGACATCATTGATCTGGTGCGTGCCACCGGGGCGCTGCGCCGGGACGGTATTCGCTGGCCGATCGACGCGGAAGGGTTGCCCGTCTACAGGCTCGAGCGCCTGACGGAGGAAAATGACCTGGAGCACGGGCAGGCGCATGGCGCTATGTCCGATGTCCGTGCGACCCTGGCGCTGGCCAGGCTGATTCGTGCGCGCCAGCCGAAGCTCTTTGACTACTATTTCAATGCCCGGTCGAAGAAACAGGTACGTGCGCTTCTCGAACCGTTCGGAAGTCGGCTTTGCGTCCACGTCTCTGGAATGTACCCGCGATCTCAGTTCGGCACCGCGCCGGTCATGTCGTTGTGCCGGCATCCTCAGAACAGCAATGCCATCGTTGTCGCCGACCTCAGCCGGGATGTCGAATCACTCATCCAATGGCCCGAAGACCGTATCCGAGAGGCACTGTTCAAGGCAGACAATCCCGAGCGTCCGCCGCTCAAGGAAATTCGCATCAACCGATGTCCCTTTGTTGCAGGTATTGAGGTGCTTACCGGGGAAAACTGGTCGCGCCTGGGTTTCGACCGGAAAGTGATTCAGGAACGCCAGCGGAGACTCAGCAAGCCGGGCATCGCGCAGAAGCTGATGCGCGTCTACAGCAGGCCCAGGTTCGATCCGGCTCCGGATGTTGAAGCCGCGCTGTACGACGGGTTCCTTGATGAAGCTGACAAGGCCCGGTGCCGCAGCCTTCAGACCGCGCTGGCGGATGGGCAATGGCTGGATCTGGATTATGCGGATTCCCGGCTCGAGACGCTGGCGAGCCGACTCAAAGCCCGAAGCTTCCCGGAGCTGATGAGCCCGGACGAGCGGGCTGACTGGCACAGCTTCGTCATCGAGAAGCTCAGCGCCAGCGATGCCCCCTGGTTGGCTCTGCAGCCATTCGAGCAGCGGCTGGGCGAGCTGGAAAATGACCTAGCGGAATCCACGGCTTCCACCGATGCTGCCCGCGCGCAGAAAATTCTCCACGGGTTACGTGATCACGCCAGCCGTCTCAGAGAGGCGTACGGCTTGTGACCACTGTTTCGCCGTCGAGCGGGCAGGCTCAGTATCCGGAGGAAATCTGCGTCGAGTTCTGCGAGGTTGAAAAGTCTTTCGGTGGGGAACGGAAGATCCTCGATGGCATAAATCTGCGCCTTTCAACGGGTACGACCACGGCAGTGGTCGGGGAGAGCGGCAGCGGCAAGACAACGCTGTTGCAGCTGGTCAACGCGGTGCTCCGGCCCGACCTGGGAGAGGTCCGCGTGTTCGGTCAGCCGATCCCACAGGACCATCTGGTGAGCTTCCGCCGTGGTATCGGCTATGCGGTGCAGGGTGCTGGTCTGTTTCCGCACCTCAGCAACCGGGAGAACGTCGAGCTGCTGGCGAAGCTGTCCGGTTGGGCAGAGCCGACACGGAAAGCGCGCTATTTGCAGCTGCTTGCAATGATGGGTTTGGACGATGAAATCTCGGACCGTTACCCGCACACGATTTCCGGCGGTCAGCAGCAGCGGGTTGGCCTGTGCCGAGCGCTGATGCTGCAGCCCCGTCTGCTGTTGCTGGATGAGCCTTTCTCCGCAGTAGATCCCATTACCCGCGTAGGCATCTACGAGACTTTCGAGCAGGTTCAGGCACAGGAAGGGGTGAGTGCTCTGCTGGTTACCCATGATATGCGCGAGGCTGCCAGGCTTGCCGACTATCTGGTGATCCTGGCAGGGGGCCGGGTGCTGCAGCAGGGCATGGTCAGCGACGTCATCGCCGCGCCGGCCGATGACTACGTGCAGATGCTGGTAAAGGAGCAGCTTTGATTCCCAGAGTTTTTGGCGCCTTCGGCATATGCGCGATCGCTCTCAGCGCGCTCGCTCTCAGCGCGCTCGCCCTTCCGGCCGCTGCGGGGGACCTGGTTCGGGTCGGCAGCAAGAATTTCAACGAGTCCTACCTGCTCTCGGAAATTGCGGCTCAGCTGCTGGAGCAGAGCGGCTTCACCGTCGAGCGGCGATTTGGCCTCGGTGGCACGCTCATCTGCTACGAGGCGCTGCGCAACGACGAGATCGATATGTACATCGAGTACTCGGGCACCATCAGTCAGGCGATCCTGAATCTCCCGCTCGACGTCGGGCTTGGTCAGCTGCGGGATTCGCTGACGCCCTTTGGCCTGCAGCTTGAGGAACCGCTGGGCTTCAACAACACCTATGCCATGGTGGTCAAACGCTCCGTCGCCCGCAGTTTGGGATTGACGACCATTGGTGACCTGGCCGTCCACCCGGAGCTGCGGGTGGTGGTCAGCCACGAGTTCCTCGAGCGGGAAGACGGATGGCCCGGGCTCTCTATGACTTACGGACTCGATCCGGCGGTAACCGGTATCGAGCACGGGCTTGCCTATCAGGCGCTCGACGACGGCGCCATCGACGTGACGGACGCCTACTCCACGGACGGCGAGCTCGTTCGCTACGACCTGGCGGTGCTGGAAGATGACAGAGGTTATTTTCCGGATTATCTCGCGTTGCCATTGGTGCGCGCCGATCTGCCCGCAGATGCTCGGCAGGCTCTGGCGCCGCTGGCAGGGCGATTGGACGACGCGCGCATGCAGGCGCTGAACGCTGAAGTAGTATTCGAAGGTCGCACTTTCGCAGACGTCGCAGGCGCCTTCCTGGAAGAAGAAGGGCTGGCGGGCAGTTCTGATGCCCGGAAGCTGCTCTGGCAGGACCTGGCAGAGAACACGGTGCAACACCTGAAGCTGACGTCGGTGGCACTGATTGGCGCCGTCATCGCAGGCGTAGGGCTGAGCCTGGTGGTATTCCGCAGGCGCCGCTTGTCTCAGTTCCTGCTCTACTTTTGCGGGCTCCTGCAGACCATTCCATCCATCGCCCTTCTGGCTTTGATGATCCCGCTTTTCGGTATTGGCGTAGTGCCGGCCATCATCGCGCTGTTTCTCTACTCGCTGCTTCCCATACTGCGCAATACGGTAACGGCCCTGACGACGCTGGATCCGACGCTCATCCGGGTGGCCCTGGCCATGGGAATGAGCAACGGCGAGCAGTTGCGCTGCATCTACGTGCCGCTGGCGCTGCCCAGCATGCTGGCGGGAATCCGCACTGCGGCCGTCATCAGCATAGGCACGGCCACGCTTGCGGCTTTCATAGGTGCCGGCGGGCTGGGCGAGCCCATCGTCACCGGCCTTGCCCTCAACAATGTGGGGCTCATTCTTCAGGGTGCCCTGCCGGCCGCGCTGCTCGCCGTGGCTACCGAGCTGCTGTTTGAGGGCATCGAGAGGGTGGTGCTGCCGGAGCATCTGCGGGCCGGTTGATGAGCTTGCGTTGCGTATGTGCCGCGCTTTGGGCCGGTTGGCGTGTCATTGCGAATCCAGCGTCCTGAGATAGGCGTTGTAGCAGCAGCTTGCGGGATCGAAGTCGATATCGGTGGCCGGATCCTGGAATACCGCCAGGTGCCAGTTTCGGGTTCCCTGGATACGCTCCGCTGCCGCCACGCTGTCTGACCAGGGAAAGGGTTCGGAGCCGAAATAATTGGCGGGAGAATCCCCGGACAGCAGCGCCAGCAGCTTTCCCGATTCCAGACCGGCGACGATTGCTTCGGGCGCATGGTGGCGGCGCGCCAGGTCCAGCTGCTGCAGCTGTTCCTGGTCATCCAGCAGCACCAGCCGCAAAACCGTGCCATCCGCCCGCAGCATCAGAAAGCCGGGTGGCTCGTTGACCAGGTAATATTCCACCAGCTGATGCTCGGCGACGAGTTCGGTCACCCTGCTGGCTATGACGGGATCAACCAGAAACCCTGGCGGGTCGATGGCGAGCGCGTTCTGCAGGCGGGCCGTATATTGGCCGAAATACATGTGCTGCAACTCATCGATGAACGACAACAGCCTGTCTATGGCAGTAGCCGTATGCTTTGGAATGAAACGGTGAATCAACCCTGCGTTGAACGCTTCGACCGCGAGCTTCTCGTCGGCGACGCCGGTAAGCATGGCTTTGCGGATATACGGATCTCGGACCCTTGCGCAGAACTGCAGCCCGTCAACTGCCGGCATGGCGTAGTCCACCAGCACCACGGAGATCCGCTCGAAGCGCTCCCGATGGTTGATTTCCTGCTCAATGACGCCCAGATCAAGATGAATCACAGGATCCTCATCTGTGCGACGCTCCATGCTGAAGCAGCGATCTACCAGCGGCGGCAGAGACGACGGGCGGTTGACCAGATCCAGCGCGACCTGGGGGTCGGTAAAACCGCGGAAAGCCAGGGTCTCCGGAATCTCGAGGGAAAGGCTGCGGATGAACGATTCGTTGTCGTCCACCAGGCAGACGGTGGTGGGATGAAAATAAGGTGGCAGTGACAACGGTTCGACCATGGCACGCGCTACGACAGCAGGTCCATCAACGCCGCCCGCTTCACCGCAGGCATCGCCCGGACGCGGAGGATCAAGCGTGTTTCTTCCGGACTGATGTCCCGGGAAAACATCTGCTGCATCTGCTCGTGCATGGCCGGCGCCAGGGCGCGCTGCTCCTCAGCGTCAGGCAGGCCTCTGAAGGAGAGGTGGAGTCGCGCTACAATGTCCGAGTTGATGCTTCGCCGGTAGTAGTCGGCGGACTCGGCGAGCATGTCCCGCATGTAGAGGGGCAAGCGCACCAGGTATTTGTAAGATTTTTCTTTCTGCATCCGAGCAGCCCCCACCGAGTCCCAGTTCGTGAGACATCGGACGTGATGCTGCACGATGATATGGTCAAAGCGTTTGACTCAATGTACCGAGACGAGAATCCGTGAACAAGAGATGGCAATCTGATATCGAGCTCGCATCGTGCAACCCCTGATCAGAGACAACGTGCGCCTGGCGGCGACCATACTGCTCGTGCGGCAGGCGTCCTCCGGTCTGGAAGTCTTCATGATGCAGCGTCCTGGAGGTGTGGACTTTCCGGATCTGCACGTTTTCCCGGGCGGTAAGGTGGATGAGCAGGATTTTTTGCCGGATCTGGTGGCGGGGCTTGATGATTCGGAGGCCAGCCGACGGCTCGGGCTGTCTGCCGGAGGCCTGCGCTACTGGATTGCCGCTATCCGAGAGTGCTTCGAAGAGTGCGGGGTTCTGCTGGCTTACCGGAAAGGGCAACCGCTTCGGTTGTCCGACGTGGCCGAGGTCGCCCGCTTCGAAGCGTACCGGGAGCAGCTGATCGACAACGCGTTAAGCCTGGAGGAGATCTGTCGCGCGGAGCATCTCCGGTTGGCCGCTGACCGTGTCACCTACTTCAGTCACTGGATCACGCCTGAACAGGCGCCGCGGCGCTTCGATACTCGCTTCTTCATGGCCCTGATGCCACCAGAGCAGGCAACCGTTGCGCATGCCTGGGAAACCGTGGCGGACGAATGGGTTTGCCCCCGCGACGCGCTGCGGGCCAGGGATGCGGGCCGCTGGCAGATGATCGCGCCGACCATAATCACCCTCACAAGCATCGCCGGGTATCAGCATGTTCAGGAATTGCTGGGTGCCGTTGTCGCGGAACAGCACGTTTTCGAGCTTACCGATGACCTGCGCCGCCAGGGAATGCAGGATCTGCGATGAGCCCTCTATTGGTCGTCGAAGGGCTCCGTAAGGCTTATCTGGATGGCAGCATCATGCGCAGGGTGCTGGATGATACGTCGCTGACCCTCCATGCGGGTGAGGTGATCGCGCTGTGCGGGCCCAGCGGATCCGGCAAAACCACGTTGCTGAACCTCGTTGCGGGCCTGCTCGAGCCCGATGAGGGCCGATTGGTTCTGCACGTGGAGGCCGGGCAGAAGCGGCTCTGTGATCTGACGGCTGCCGAACGAGCCCAGATCCGGCGCCGGCACATGGGCTACGTTTTCCAGTTCTTCAATCTGGTGCCAACGCTCAACGTGCGCGAAAACGTGCTGCTGCCGCTGGAGCTCAATCGCCGAAGTGATCTGGCAGGCTCGGCGCTCGGGAGGTTGTCGGCGTTGGGCCTGGATGGCCATGAGCGGCAGTATCCCGAGCAGCTTTCTGGCGGCGAACGACAGCGAACGGCCATTGCCCGGGCTCTGGCTCACGAACCGGCCCTGGTGCTCGCCGATGAACCCACGGGTAATCTCGACGCCGAGAATGCCCATCGCGTCGTCGAGCTGCTCTGGCGCGAGGTCCGCGCCTTGAACAGCGGGCTCCTCATAGCCACCCACGATGAGTCGATTGCAGCGCGTGCAGACCGAGTCATACGGTTCGAGCAATGAGGCTGCTGGCGAAAAGCCAGATGCGTTTCCTGCTTCGGGTTCCCTGGAGCGCGTTGACTGCACTGGTTGGCCTTACCCTCGGCGTTGCATCGGTGGTTGCCGTGCACCAGATCAGCGCCGGCGTCGACGGCTCTCTTCGAGACACCACTCCGCCGCATCTGACGGAGGTGACGCACCTGCTGGACGCGCCCGGGCTGGATGCCGACGGCTATTTCTCCCTGCGCGCTCGCTGGCGGCTGGGTGAGTATCCGGAAATTGCAGCCATGGCGCCGACTGGCTCGCTCTGGGCACGCGCTCGATGGGCAGCTCCTGGACCACCGAATCCGGCAGCGGCCTGCCGGTGATCGACATGCTCGCGGAATCCCAGGTGCTCATCGGATCCGAGCTTGGATTCTCTGAGGGCGAGACGGTTACTGTGAGTGGGCGTGCTTATGCGGTGGCCGGGGTACTTGAAGCGAGCCTCGGGCCCGTGCTGTTCGCGGATATCGGCGTTGTCCACGAGCTGCTTAAGCTGCCGCCACAAGCGCTGTCTTACATCGGTATCCAGGTGGAAGATTCCTGGTTGTCCTGGCGTACTGCAATGGAGCAGCTGATGCCCGGCCTGTCCGCCGGGCTCCCCGAGCCGGCAGCTCCCCAGGCCCTCATGACGGATTGGCGCGTCCGGCCGGTAGCCCAGGATCTGCCCAGTGCCAGCTTTGCCCGGTCCGTGCTCTTCAACCTTGGCGCTCTAGGGTCGCTGGCGCTCGTCGTCGCCTGGTTTCTCATCTATCAGGTCGCCGTGATCTGGCTGCGGCGGCAGCGGCTGCTGATCACTCGGCTGATTGCCCTCGGGGTTCGACCGCGAGAGTTCTGCGTCGGTTTTCTGCTGAGCTTCGCGTCCTTTGGCATCTGCGCCACGGCGTTTGGCATTCTGCTTGGCCAGACGCTGTCCGGGGTGCTGGTCCGGCTCTCGACGGCAGGCCATACCAACGTGCCAGGATTACCGGAACTGGATCTGTGGGTCCTGGGCAAGGCCGTTGTTGCCGGGCTTGGAGTCTGCATCGTCGGCGGTGGGGCCGCCTTCTCGCGGGAATGGTTCGATGCCCACCTGCCGCGCTGGCTGTCGCTGCTGTTGACGGGCTTTCTGGTTGCTCTGGTCGTCAGCGGGTCTGTTGTCGAATCCAGCGGCCTGGTGGGCGGGTTTGCGAGTATTCTTGCTCTCAGCCTGCTTGCCGTGATGGCGTTGACCAGCCTGTTGCGCCTGCTCAGGCCGTTGAGCGGGCATCTTGGGGGCCGCGTTCTGCTGCGAATGGGTCTGCGTGATGCCGTCTGGTATCCCCGCGTGATCGGGGTCGCGCTGGCAGCGCTTGCACTGGCGGTGGCGACCAGTATTGCAATTGGCCTGATGGTGGAAAGCTTCCGGCTGGATTTTGTCCGTATGCTCGATATTCGGCTTGACGGTGACCTTTACCTCCGCGGCGAACCGACGGAGATTTCAAGGGCGCATCGATGGCTCGAAGCTCAACCCGAGGTGGCTCGCACTCATGTTTCCGGGCGTGCTCGCGGGCGGGTTGCCGGCCAGCCTGTGGTGCTGAGCTATGCCGACCATGACGCCCGACAGATGCAGCGCTACGGTTACGGCCAGGCGCTGGGTGGCCGCCAGATCGTCGTCAGCGAGCGTTTGTCCCGCCAGGTCGGGGCTGTGGCCGGGGACCTTGTCGAGGTGGTGGGCGAGGAGTTTGAAGTCGTCCATGTTTTCCCCGGCTTCGGCGATCCCGTGCCTCGAGTGCTCGTCGATCAGGCGGCCGCTCGTGACCTGGGTCTGACCACGACCTTTGACCGCCTCACCGCAGAATTTCGAGAAGGGTCACGGGGACAGGACCTGCTGCAGAGCCGTCTGCAGGAGCGCTTTGATGGCCTCGAACTGCAGAGGCGGCAGGATATTCGGTCGCTGGCGCTGCAGATATTCGACCGAACCTTTGCCGTAACCCAGGCGCTGACGTTGCTGGCCATGACGATCGCCGTGGTGGGTATGTACATTGCGCTTACCGCGCTACGGTTGGCGCAGGGCCCGACGTTGCAGCTGCTCGGCTTTCAGGGCGTGACGTCCCGGGAACTGCTGGCGTTGTCGGCGTTGCGTTCCCTCGTTCTGGGAGGCCTCGCTCTGCTGCTGGCGCTGCCGCTGGGATTTGCGATGGCCTGGGTGCTCTGTCAGGTCATCAACCCCAGGGCATTTGGCTGGACCGTCGAGCTGCAGCTTCCGCTGCGCGGCTGGTTGCCTCCGCTGCTTCTCGGGCTGTCTGCCGCGTTGCTCGCAGGTTTGCTGCCGGCCCCCAGAGAAAGGGGAGATCTGGATGCAGTCGCCTAGGGAACCTCTGATTAATTCTTGCTTGCTCAGCGCAAGTTTACGGGGTCTTGGGCAAGGCGCGCTTCGCCGGCAATGTAGGTCACCTTGCCAAGAAG
>CAMYJX010000045.1:67590-88972 GCA_947258825.1 uncultured Pseudomonadales bacterium | reverse complement strand
AGAAGAACTTAGAAAACAATTGCCAGAATTACCAACTGAAAAAATAACGCGCTTTAAACAAGAATACGATCTAAGTGATTATGATGCTGAAAATCTTGTAATGAACAAAGAAACCGCCAAGTATTTTGAAGAGGTTGTAAAAAATTCTAATGCGAAGGCAAAGCTAGCAGCAAATTGGGTGTTGGGTGATCTTAGTGCAGTACTTAATCAGGACGATATTGAAATAAATAACTGTCCAGTATCTGCTGGCATGTTGGCTGGCTTATTAGATCGAATTGAAGACAATACTATCTCAAGCAAAATCGCCAAAGAAATTTTTCAAGCCATGTGGTCAGGTGAGGGTGATGTTGACGCAATTATTGAAGCAAAAGGTTTAAAACAAATTACTGATAGCAGTGAAATCGAGGCCTTGGTAGAACAAGTGATTAATGATAATCCTGGTCAGCTTGAGCAGTATAAGTCGGGTAAAGATAAAGTGTTTGGTTTCTTTGTGGGTCAAGTAATGAAGCTTTCTAAGGGTAAAGCTAATCCACAGCAGGTGAATGATTTACTAAAAGACAAATTGAAATAATGCTGTGCTTATATACTATTTCTTTAGCATATGATGTTTTATGGGTAGCTTGATTAAATAAAAGAATGGGACCTTGTCGTTTAAATTATAGAAGTGTTGCTAAGCCTGAAGTTCTTAATACTGATGCTTTGTCAAAATTAGCTAACCGAGCTGCGAGCAACAATCGGCAGTTAGGGGTGTGCGGGGTCTTAATAGTCTCTGATGGTCGTTTTCTTCAAGTGCTTGAAGGTCAGTCTAAATTTGTAAATAACATCTATGCAAAAATAATAGATATTGAATTAATTAGTTTTGAGAGCGTTGTAAAAACTGAATTTCATGATTGGGACATGAAATTATTTAAGTTGGATGATATTGAAGAACATGTGCGTGAGCTATTAATAAATAAGTATCCAGTAGTCGATAATAAAATTCAGTTTATAGACGATACTGTTCTGATAACTTCCTTGCTGTTAGATATGAAGCATTTGAAGAACTAATTATTTCTTTAAGTTTATTACAACTTAGACAAACTTATTTAATATGTTGTAGTTAGTCTATGCCAGTTCAATTATTCAAGCTAAGAAATGTTCCAGCAGATGAGGCGCAAGAAGTTCGCGAGCTTTTGATAAACAATAATATTGATTTTTACGAAACTCCTCCCGGGAATTGGGGAATCTCTATGCCTGCAATTTGGTTGAATGAAGATGATCAACTAGATCGTGCAAAAATATTGATCGATGAATATCAAAAAGACCGACAAGTTAGAATAAAACAAGAATATGAGCAGTCAAAGATCGAAGGTAAGCAACAAAATTTTATAAATGAGTTATTAACCAACCCTTTGCAGTTTTTATTGTATGTCGGTATCGCAGCCGTAATTCTTTATTTTTCCATCAAACCATTTTTAAATTTTGGAAAATAAGCGGGTGCTATGTATGACCTGTTGTTGCGCGATCCAATCCTGCTAAGTCTTTGTGGGTTTGAATTGAAATAAATCCATGCTGATCGAAAAGCTGCTGCACTTTTTTGGCTTGTTGAAAGCCGTGCTCCACTGCTAGATATCCTGTTGAAGATAAATATTCTTTTGCTCCAGCAATAACTAGTTCTAAATCTTTAAGACCATTTTTATCGCTAATTAGCGCTTTTCCTGGTTCGTGCTGATAAACATGTTTATCTAAATCGGGGTCGTCTTTTGCAATATAAGGGGGGTTGCAGATGATTGCGTCAAATATTTCTTCTGCTAAATTTTCATACCAACTACTTTTTATGAAGGTGATTTCAGCATTATGTTTTTCTGCATTCTTTTTAGCTATTTCTAATGCTTGAGAGGAGATGTCAGTAGCTACAATTTTTGCATCTTCGCGTTCCTTCGCGACACTTATTGAAATTGCGCCAGATCCAGTGCCTAGATCTAAAATTCGAGGTGCTTTTGTATTTGAAACTTCATTTAGAGTGAGTTCAATTAGTAACTCTGTTTCAGGTCGTGGAATTAATACATGTTCACTAACTGTAAATTCTAATGACCAAAATTCTTTTCTACCAGTTATATACGCTAGTGGTTCTCCATTTTTACGACGATTTAGTGCAGAAGTGAATAGTTCAAGTTGTTGTTCATTGAGTGTTTGTTCTGGATAAGTAATTATTTTGGTTTGTTCTATATTGCAGGCATGACAAATAAGCAGTTGAGCGTCTAGCTTTGCGCTAGCACTGATTGAAGTGAGTGTAGCAGTTGCGTATTCTACAGCCTCCTTAAGATTCATCATCAATAGGCTTACTGATCGCTCATGCTAGCGAGTAGATCTGCTTGATGCTCATTAAGCAAAGGTTGAATTACTTGATCTAGATTGCCTTGCATCATTTCATCTAATTTATACAGGGTGAGGTTAATGCGGTGGTCAGTGACTCGGCCTTGTGGAAAATTATATGTACGTATGCGCTCAGAACGATCTCCACTGCCGACAAGATTGCGGCGGGTTTCAGCTTGTTCATCAAATTGTTTTTGTCGTTCTTGATCTAATAGTTTGGCACTTAATAATGACATGGCACGTGCTTTGTTTTTGTGTTGTGAGCGTTCGTCTTGACATTCAACGACTACACCGGTGGGTAAATGCGTGAGCCGTATTGCGGAATCCGTTTTGTTTACGTGTTGTCCACCTGCGCCTGATGCGCGAAATGTATCAATACGTAAGTCAGAAGTATCGATTTCAATTTCACCCACTTCATCCACTTCAGGCATAACCGCAACGGTTGCAGCTGAGGTATGTACGCGCCCTTGCGATTCTGTTTCAGGTACACGTTGTACACGATGCGCGCCGGATTCAAATTTCAAATTAGAAAATACTTCTTTGCCAATAATTTTCACAATGATTTCTTTGTAGCCGCCATGATCACCTTCGTTTTCATTCATGACTTCTATTTTCCAGCCCTTATTTTCTGCGAAGCGCGAATACATGCGATACAGGTCTCCTGCAAATATTGCCGCTTCATCACCGCCTGTGCCGGCACGAATTTCTAAAAAAACATTGCTCTCGTCATGTGGGTCTTTAGGCAGCAATAAAGTTTGTAGTTCTTGTTCGAGTTGCTCTAATGTTTGTTCTGCGCTTTTTATTTCTTCTTGTGCCATGGCTTTCATTTCTTTGTCAGAATCATTTGCCATTTCTTGTGCAGTTTCTAAATCCTCCACAGCTTGTAAATGCTCATTGAATTTGGAAACAATAGGGCTTAGGTGTGCGTATTCTTTAGATAGTTTGGTAAACTCGTTCTGATTATTGATCACATCAGGATCAGAAAGCTCGGCAGAAATTTCTTCATGTCGTTCTTTAATATTTTCAAGTTTCTGAAGGATGGAGTCTTTCATTAAAAATGCCTTGGTTCAAAAAGATAGTCTTAATATGCTCTAGTAAATAGAGCATATGTTATCGATGCGGTTTTTTTTGAAGCTAACGGAATTGGGGAGACGAGAAGCTTTCTGCTAAAAGCTTGTCGATAGAACAAGGGCATGAGAACTGCTTAATCATGTTATTTAATCTTCCTGAGGGATATTTAACAGGATTCTTGCTGCATCAATCAACTCATTTTTGCCTTGTTTGCCTGCCATATGCAGTGCTTCTGTGGGTTCATGAGTAAGTTTATTGGTGAGAGTATGGGCAATAAACTGCAAAACCTCTTCTGTAGGCTTGCCTTGCTCAAGCATTTTCTGTGCTTTTTCTAATATTTCATCACGTTGAATTTCTGCCTTATTACGATAAGCGCGCACGGTATCAACGACACCTTGCCCGCGTAGCCATAGAGAAAATTCTTGAACTTCGTGGTCAATTATACTTTCCGCTTCATTGGCCGCTTGTTGGCGAGACTTTAAATTATGTTCAATCACATTTTGTAGATCATCGATGGTATAAAGATAAACATCCGAGAGTTTTGCAACTTCAGGTTCGATGTCTCTAGGTACCGCAAGATCTACCATGAAAATTGGTTTGTGTTTACGTTGTTTTAACGCACTCTCAACTAAGCCTTTTCCTAAAATCGGCAAAGTGCTCGCAGTTGCGGTAATAACAATTTCAGATTTTGGTAACGCTTCAGCTACATAACTTAAGCTCACACCGTGACCGCCCACTTTGTCAGCAATAATTTGTGCACGTTCTACGTTGCGATTAGCAACAACAATATTGCCGATGCCTGCGCTTTTTAAATGCTCAGCTGCAAGTTCAATAGTCTCGCCCGCGCCAAGTAATAACGCTGAATGATTTTTAAAGTCGCCAAAAATATTTTTTGACAATGAAACTGCAGCGGATGCAACTGAAACTGGATTGGCGCCTATCTCAGTATTAGTGCGCACTTTTTTTGCAACGTTGAAAGAACGCTGGAAAAGTTGATTAAGATTTCTACCAAGAGTGTCAGCTTGTACAGCATCTTGATAAGCAGATTTTAATTGTCCCAAAATTTGTGGTTCACCAAGAACCATTGAATCGAGTCCACAAGCTACGCGAAAAATATGTCGAACTACTGAGTCTTCTAGATGGTCGTAAATATACGGCTGTGTATCGTTGGAACTTAAATTGTGAAAACTGTTTAGCCAGGAAAGAATTTCCTGTTTGCCATGATCAACATGGTTGACCTCACAATATAATTCGGTGCGATTGCAGGTAGATATAATTGCGGCTTCATCAACTTGAGGCACGGTAATCAATTTTTTAAGTGCATGACCAAGATTCTGCTCATTTATGGCCACCCGCTCACGTATCTCAACTGGGGCAGTGGTGTGATTGATACCTAGAGTGAGTAAGGACATGAAAATATGAGAGTTTTGAGTTACAGAGTAGTATAAATTTGATTGCGTCTAATTGATTGAATGGGCCCGCATAATCTGGCCTAAGTACCCGTAAAATCTGTCAAAATGCGTATGCATTACTCAGATAACTACAGTAATATTAGGTATAGTCTAATCGACCCTAGAACACTACACAGTATATTGAAGATCAACGCAACAATTCCACGGATTCTCTACCCATCTAGGCTAGTTTTGGCGGCTATTTTGCTAGCTTTTTTTGGGCTGGCCAGCTGTTCATCTATGCAGGAGGGGGCAGGAGCTCAGTCTGCTGACGACTCCATTCAGATTCGCAAGCCTCAGCCTGAGAAATATGATGCTCAATCTGAGCTCATGTATGAGGTACTGGTAGGTGAACTTTCAGGTCAATTTGGTGATGTAAGCAAAGCTCTAGAACATTATGTAAATGCTGCGCAACTTACAGATGATCCATCGGTGGCGGAACGCGCAACACGGATTGCAATGTTTGCCAAAGATTGGCCTGCTGGCATTAAAGCTGCGACTCGTTGGTCAGAGTTGGTTGGAGAGAATTTAGAAATCAGCCAAATACTAGGTGTGTTAGAACTGCGTAGCGGAAACATTGATGGAGCAGTGCCGCACTTTGAAAAAATTATGTTGGCAGCTGATGATTCGCCTGCAAAAGGCTACAGCATTATTGGTGCAGTGCTTGCACGTGAACCGGATTCTGAATCTTCGATTAAGTTACTCGAAATATTAGTTAATAAACATTTTGAAAATCCTTACGGTCATTTAACCTTGGCAAGTCTTGCTTTTCAGTCGCAAGATTTTCAACGCACCATTGACGAAAGTGAAATAGCATTAGGGTTTAAGCCTGATTTAATTGAAGCGCGTGCAATGCGTGCGCAAGCGCTAATGAACCTTGATGAAACCGATCAAGCGCTTGCAGAAATGAAAATTATCGTTGAAGAAGATCCAGGCAATCGTGAAATGCGTACAGCCTATTCACGCATGTTGATCGGTGCAGAACGATATGATGAAGCTATTCGAGAATTCGAAGTCCTGTTAGTAGCAAATCCAAATGATGGCGAACTAATTTATCGATTAGGTTTGCTGTATTTGCAACAAGAAGCGTATGGTAAAGCAAAAGTAAAATTCAAAAGGCTTGTTGATCGCAAACAACGTATAGACGAGAGTCATTATTACATTGGTCGTACGGATGAAGAACAAAAGAATTTTTCAGATGCGATTGCTGAATTTGAAAAGGTGCAACAGGGTGAATATTACATTGATGCGAAAGCTAGAATTGCATCTATATATGTAGAGCGCGATGGAATTGGCAAAGCACAAACTTACTTAAAAGAATTGCGTGGCGGTTTGAGTACGCCTGAGTCGATCATTGAAGTATATTTAATTGAAGGCCAGTTACTGCATGATGAAGAGCTTTATGTTGCGGCAATGGATCTTTATAGCGAGGGCTTGCAAGAGTTTCCTGGCCACAGTGATTTGTTATATGCACGTGCCTTAATGGCAGAAGAAATTGATCGAATCGATCTATTAGAAGCTGATCTAAAAACTATCCTTTCTGAAGATCCAGAAAATGCTTCGGCATTAAATGCATTGGGTTATACCTTAGCGGATCATAATACTAGAGTGGATGAAGCGTTTGGATACATCAAAAAAGCATTAGAAATTCGTCCTGATGATCCGGCGGTTATGGATAGCATGGGTTGGGTACACTTTCGTTTGGGTAACTATGTCGAGGCTGAAACCTATTTGCGTAAAGCGTTTGGTATATTAGAAGACGCGGAAATAGCAGGCCACCTTGTAGAGTTATTATGGGCGCAAGGTAATTACGATGAAGCTAATAAAGTTATGAACGACATGTTAGAGCGTTATCCTGAAGATGAGTACATATTAGAGTTAAAACAAAGACTCCAATAATGAAGTTTTTGTCACTGCCTTGGCAGGAGTGTCTATGTGCATTAGCTAAATCTTCTAGCCTGTTATTATCTGTTTTTATCTTTTCTGCCTGTGTAACGGTCGAGAAGCATCAGCTTCCCCCTGGTTCTGAAATTAGCAAACAAGCTGCATGGGAAGTGCACCGTGCAAATATTCAAAATTTACAAACCTGGAAACTTAAGGGCCGTTTAGCTGGAAAGTCTAATAACGAAGGATTTCGTGCCGGTGTGCAATGGAATCAATTACGACACAGTTTTATTATTGATTTGTATGGGCCTCTCGGTAGAAAAGTAGCAGTTATCACGGGTAAAGAAACCGGCGTGCAGTTAAAGACTTCTAAGGGTGAAAGTTTTGAAGCGGATGATCCTGAAGAGTTAATGCAAAACTTATTTGGTTATTCATTGCCTGTAAATGGTTTGCGCCATTGGTTGTTAGGTATTCCGGACCCTAAACAGCAGCATGCTTATTTACAGTTAGATGAACAGGGGCGTTTAATGCAAATTAATCAGTCTGGCTGGTTAATTGATTATAAGCGTTACCACGATAGCACCCCTGTGCTGCCGGCATTAATCCAAATTTCAAATCCAACATTGAATGCCAATATAAAAGTTGATAGTTGGATATTGAATGCACCAGCGAATTGATTTAAGTTTTACGCACTAAAACAAATTTAATCAGTTGATCTAGATATGCAAATGTGGCCTGCGCCAGCTAAGTTAAATCTTTTTTTGCATATAATTGGTCAGCGCGAAGATGGTTATCATTTGTTGCAAAGTGCAATTCAATTTATTGATCTTTGTGATGAGCTAACGTTTACTCCTCGTAAAGATAGCAACATCGTTTGTAAAAACTCAAATACCAACATTTCTCAACAAGACGATCTATGTCTAAGAGCTGCCCAGCTGTTGCAAAACCAAACAGTAGCAAAATCTGAAGGTCAACGAGGCGTTGATATTCAAGTAAAGAAAAAAATTCCTCTAGGTGCAGGGTTGGGCGGTGGGAGCTCCGATGCTGCTACTACCTTATTGGCGCTGAACCAAATCTGGGAATGTGGACTGCAGTTACAAGATCTTGAAAAAATGGCTGTGCGATTAGGTGCGGATGTGCCGATATTTGTTCGCGGCCATGCTAGTTGGGTAGAAGGGGTAGGTGAACAGCTTTCATCTATTACTATAGAAGAACCTTGGTATGTGGTGGTATTTCCAAATGTTCATTTGAATACACAGCAAATGTTTGCAGATCCTGATTTGACACGTGATTGCGTGCCGATCAAAATACGCGACTTCTTGCAAGGGAAGCTAGCTGACTTTGAAGAAACTCAGAATGTATTTGAATCGATAGCGCGACGTCAACCTGCAGTCGAACGTGCGTTTCAATGCATAGAAGAATATGTTCCGGCACGTTTAACAGGTTCGGGGAGTGCATTATTTGCTGCTTGCGAATCCAAGCAACAAGCAGAGGGAGTTGCAGCAAACTGCACAAAAGAATTTTCAGTTTATGTAACGAAAGGCTTAAATTGTTCGCCTGTTATTTCGTTAAGTGAGTATAATCACGCGCATCTATAAACAATTGGGCCGTCGCCAAGTGGTAAGGCACCGGGTTTTGATCCCGGCATTCGCAGGTTCGAATCCTGCCACCCCAGCCATTTCAATAACTTGCAGATAGTCAGATACAGGGTGGCGATCTGCGCTGACTCATGAACGGCCGTCAGGGGAAGGCAACGTGTCAAATCTCATGATCTTTGCAGGCAGCTCCACGAAGCTGCTATCTGAGCGCATCGCGAGCGAGATGCGCATGGAGCTGGGGCAGGCCCAGGTAGGTCGCTTCAGCGACGGCGAGATTCATGTCGAGATAGACGAGAACGTCAGGGGTCAGGATGTATTCCTCCTGCAGTCCACCTGCGCGCCTACCAACGACAACCTGATGGAGCTGATGATCATGGCTGACGCCATGCGTCGTTCATCGGCTGCGCGGGTGACCGCCGTGATTCCCTATTTCGGGTATGCCCGGCAGGATCGCCGCCCGCGGTCGGCCCGAGTCGCCATCAGCGCCAAGGTTGTTGCCGACATGCTCGACGCCGTCGGCATCAACCGGCTGCTTACTGTCGATCTTCATGCCGACCAGATCCAGGGCTTCTTCAACATGCCGGTAGACAATGTCTACGGGTCGCCGGTCCTCGTTGATCACATGCTGACGCGGGACTACCAGGATCCGATCATGGTCTCGCCCGACATCGGCGGCGTGGTCAGGGCTCGGGCGGTAGCCAAGCAGGCGCGGGATCTCGATCTCGCCATCATCGACAAGCGGCGTCCCCAAGCCAACGAGAGTCAGGTGATGAATGTCATCGGCGACGTCGCCGGGCGCACCTGCATCATGGTCGACGACATCGTGGACACTGCCGGAACGCTTTGCACAGCGGCCCAGGCGCTGAAGGAACAGGGGGCCGTAAGAGTAGTCGCCTACATCACCCACCCGGTGCTTTCCGGCAGGGCCATCGAGAAAATTTCTGCTTCCGAGCTCGACGAGATGGTTGTTACTGACACCATTCCGCTCAGCGAGGAAGCCGTCAGCTGTGGACGCATCACGCAGCTGAGTCTGAATCGTTTGCTCGCCGAAGCCATTCGACGGGTGAGCAACGAAGAATCCATCAGCGCGATGTTCCGCTGAACATGGATAAACGGCCGCCGGGATTGGTCGCGCCCCGTCAGCCTCCAGCAACAGTAATCACATTATCAGGAGACAGAAATGTCGCAGCAGATTGAAATCACTGCCGAGCTGCGCCAGGACGTGGGGAAAGGTGCGAGCCGCCGCCTGCGTCGCACGAGCGAAAAAGTGCCTGGCATCATCTACGGCGCGGGGAAAGATCCCCAGTCCCTCACGCTGAACGTCTTTCAGCTCAGCAAGGCCATGCAGCAGGAGTCCTTCTTCTCACAGATTCTGAATGTGAGCGTGGAAGGTAGTTCCCAGCAGGCCATCGTCAGGGACCTTCAGCGGAACCCTGCCACCGAAAAGGTTTTGCACATCGACTTTTTGCGGGTTCTGGCGGATCAAGCCATCGACGTGAACATCCCCTTACACTTCATCAACGAAGACCGGTGCACAGGCGTGCGCCTGGAGGGCGGGGTCATTTCCCACAACCTCACCGATGTCGAGATCAGCTGCCTGCCTGCGAACCTGCCTGAGTTCATCGAGGTGGATATCGCGGAGCTAGGGGTCGGAGAATCCATTCACCTGTCCGACCTGGTCGTTCCCGACGGCGTGACCATCGTTCAGCTGGCCCTGGGAGAGGACCACGACATCAGCGTGGTGACTGTGAATGAACCCCGTGTCAGCGCCGTGGAAGAGGAGGCTGAAGGCGAGGAGCAGGCCCCCGAAGCGCCGGAAGCCGACGAGGAAGAACCCGGCGACGATTGAGCCTGCAGGGGCAGATCGTGACGGCCATCCGCCTGATCGCGGGCCTTGGGAATCCAGGCCCGCGTTACCGGCATACGCGGCATAACGTTGGCGCCGAGTTGGTGAGCGCGCTGTCGGTTCGGTTTGGGATCACCCTGGCCGAACAGAGTCGCTTCAAAGGTCTGCTGGGCCGCGGCGACATTCTCGGCCATGATGTTCGGCTCATCGTACCTCTCACCTACATGAACCTTTCTGGTGACGCGGTCGGAGCGGTGTCGCGCTTCTACCGCATTGAACCCGAAGAGATGCTCGTCGCGTACGATGAGATGGCTTTCGAGCCCGGAGTCGTGCGACTGAAGACGGGCGGTGGTGACAACGGCCACAATGGGATTCGCAGCGTCATATCCAGCCTGGGAAACGCACGCGGTTTCCATCGGCTGCGCATCGGCGTGGGCCATCCTGGAGACAGAAATCAGGTCACCGCTTTTCTGACTTCCGTGCGCATGCCCGAGGAAGAGCGGGCGCTGGTTGCTCGGGGGTGCGACCTGTCGGATTCCGTGCTCGGGCTGCTGCTGGCCGGTGATCTGCAGAAAGCGATGACAGAGCTGCACACAGCAGGAGAGGAGTGAATGGGATTTAAATGCGGCATCGTGGGGATGCCCAACGTAGGCAAGTCCACGTTGTTCAACGCGCTTACCAAGGCGGGGATCGATGCGGAAAACTTTCCTTTCTGCACCATCGATCCCAATACCGGCGTGGTGCCGGTACCGGATCCCCGCCTGGAAAAGGTTGCCGCGCTCGCGGGGTCTGCACGGGTCGTACCCACGGCCATGGAGTTCGTGGACATTGCCGGATTGGTGGCGGGAGCCTCCAAGGGGGAGGGGCTCGGTAATCAGTTTCTCGCCCACATTCGCGAAACCGATGCGGTGGCTCATGTCGTTCGCTGTTTCGAAGACGAGAACGTGGTGCACGTCGCAGGCCGGGTCGCTCCGGTGGATGACATCGAAGTCATCAACACGGAGCTTGCGCTGGCGGATCTGCAGACGGTGGACAAGGTTCATGAGCGTGCGCGCCGCGTTGCGAACTCCGGCGACAAAGATGCCAGGATGCTCCTCACCACGCTGGACAAGGTGCTCGCCGGGTTAGATGCGGGCCAGCCGGTGCGCGCCCTGAATCTGAGCTCGGACGAGCAGGCGCTGCTGCGTGAGTATCACCTCATCACCGCCAAGCCTGTTCTATACATTGCCAACGTTGCCGAGGACGGCTTCGAGAACAACCCGCTGCTGGACCGGGTACGCGAGATCGCAGTTGCCGAGGGCTCGGAAGTGGTCGCTATCTGCAACAAGATCGAGGCTGAAATTGCCGAGTTGGAGGAAGACGAGAAAGCCGAGTTTCTTGAGGCGCTGGGTATCGAGGAGCCCGGGTTGAATCGGGTGATTCGCGCCGGCTACCGGCTGCTGGGATTGCATCACTACTTCACCGCGGGCCCGAAGGAGGCGCGGGCCTGGACCGTGCCTGTCGGCGCCCGGGCACCCCAGGCGGCTGCGGTCATTCACACGGATTTCGAGAAAGGTTTCATTCGAGCGGAAGTCATAGCCTATGATGACTATGTGACCTGCGGTGGCGAGCAGGGCGCAAAGGACGCCGGTAAATGGCGATTGGAAGGAAAGGAATACGTGGTTCAGGATGGTGACGTCATTCTGTTCCGCTTCAATGTTTGAGAGCATTGCATGACAGACTTAGAGACCGATTCACGGCCGGTACCGGATGCTTCGGGGGCAAGCGCTCATTATGGGGGCTCCATTCGAAGCACCCTGGCTGGAGACGCGCAGCTGGATGTCATGGAAGTTATCCGCGAAGGTTGGGACTGCACGCAGGGTATCAAGGGGATGGTCGTGGCCGGCGTGCTGCTTGTCTACGCTGCGGTCGGTCTGGTTTCCATGATTCTGGGCATGATCTTCGGCTTTGAGAATCAGCCCTTCTACGCCAGCACCGTGAGTCAGCTTGTCATAATGATGATCCTCTACCCTTTCATGGCCGGGGTGTTCATGCTGGGGCTCAAGCGCAGCGTTGGCCGGCCGGTGGAATTCAGCGAGCAGTTCTCGCTGTACGGCATGACCCTGCCGATCCTGGGTGTGGGCGTGCTCCAGAGCGTGGCCACGTCTGTTGGCCTGGTGTTCCTGATTCTGCCCGGACTCTACCTGGCCATCGCATTGTCTTTGGCAATTCCGCTGAAGGTCGAAAAGAACCTACGCGTGGTCGAATGCCTTTCCACGTCGCTAAGGCTGGTGAACCGGAAGTTCCTGCAGGTGGCGCTGCTCGGGTTGGCGTCGACGGCGCTCATGGTGGTCGGCATCCTGAGCCTCATCGGCTGGATATGGACCATCCCTTGGACCATCATGATTTTTTCCATCACCTATCGGCAGCTGGCGGGTTATGACCCGGCTGGCGGAGCAGAGGAGCCAGCCACGGTCAGCTATTAGGCCAGCCCGCCTCCCTGCAGGCCGTTCGGGGCGAAGCCAGCAACGGCGCCAGGAAATACTCCTCCACCAGCACGCAGCCGGGTTGGCGTCCCCTTCGCTGCCAGAGGCAGGCGCGGCCGTAGATGATTCTCGATTCAGCCCGCCAGCGTAGCGGCAGCGGTGCGCCCTGTCGCTGCCAGCGCGAATCCTGAAACAGCACCTCTGCCAGCGGGGTCCGCTGTAACCGACGCAGCACGCCAGCCACAGGGTCGTCAGGATCGGCCAGCGATCGGGCCAGCAGCGCCAACTGCCCTTCCACGGTGAGTGCGACCTCCCGTGCGTAGACCCGGCCCCTCGCCGGAAGCCCCAGCTGTTCTGCTTCCCAGCGAGAGGCGCGGTCTGGTCCTTCCTTCAAGAGATGTACTTCGGGTTGCCTGCCCAGCGCGCGGCCGATCTCGCGGGTCACGGAGGAAGTCAGCCCGATCCAAGGACGGCAACTGCTCGGCACCAGCGATGATAGCGCCACCGGCCGGATGCAGGTTGGCGCAAGAAGCCGCCGCGGAAATTGAATTTCCGGGAACTGCAGGTGTTCGGACTTGGCGGTGCCTGTTGCTGACTTTCCTGATGACTTTTTATCTGGCATGAGGCGTGCTTCTCTGGTCGCGGAGCATTGTAGTCGCGGTGGGGCAAGTTGACAGGTCGTTTTCGGGGCGCGAGAATTTGCGACCCTGATTTCTGTGGCGCCCGGCTAATGGCAGCGGATTCGGGTCTCAGTGGCTACGTAGCTCAGCTGGTTAGAGCACAGCATTCATAATGCTGGGGTCGGTGGTTCAAGTCCACCCGTAGCTACCACATCAATCCTGCCGCGACACCGCCAATGTGGAAAGCTGGTGCCGTTCGTTAACCTTTAACCTTTTTCCGCCGAGAATGGCTAGGACCTTTGCTTTTTCGGGAAAAGGTTAAAGGTTAACGAACGGCACCTCATCCACGGATTCCGAGAAGCTGACCGCCAGATTAGCGCTCCCCCGAAACCGACAGAAAACTCCGCCCTGGATTACCGTGATCTGCTGGATTCAGCCCCGGACGGCATGCTGCTTGTGGATTATGAGGGCGTCATCCGTCTGGTAAACAAGCAGGCGGAAAAATTATTCGGCTACTCGCGGAATGAGTTGATCGGCCAGCGTATAGAAATGCTGGTGCCAGCCCGTTTTGCCGATGGCCACCCGGACCTCCGTGACGGTTACGCCCACCTGCCGGTTTCCCGAAGTCTGGCGGCCGGGCAGGGACTCAAGTCGCTGCGTAAAGACGGCTCGGAGCTGTCCGTAGCTATCAGCCTGAGTCCTATCACAACGGCCGAAGGGCCTGCAGTGCTGACCGCAGTGCGCGACATCACCGAGATTGTAGTTGCCGAGCGCAGCAGGCGCGAGGCCCAGCAGGCCCTCGCCGAGAGTGAGCGTCAGCTCCGAACCCTGGTGCGGAACGTTCCTGGGGCCATATATCGTTATTCAGACAACGTGGGGGTCGCCGGGGTCTTCGAGTACATGAGCGATGCCATAGAAACGATATCCGGCTATCCGCCCGGTCACTTCATTGGCCAGCCTTCCTCCGTACTTATGCACATCGTTCTCGAGGCCGACAGACATCGCCTGGACGAAGCAATACTCAGCGCGATCCCGCGTGGTGGAGCGTTCCAGACCGAGTACAGAATTCATCACCGCAATGGCGATAAGCGTTGGTTGAGCGTGCAGGGCACGGTTACTCACGACGATGTCAAGGATTGCCGGGTGGTGGATGGCGTGATGTTCGACATCACGGATCGCATGCAGGCTCAAGATGAGCTGCGCGAAGCGCGGGCGAAGGCGGAGCAGACCAACCGGTCCAAAAGCACCTTCCTCGCGAACATGAGTCACGAGTTAAGGACGCCCTTGAACGCCATCCTGGGCTACAGCGAAATGCTGATGGAAGAGGCAGAAGATCTCGAGCTCGCGGACTTCACGGTGGATCTGCGCAAGATCCACCAGGCTGGCGGTAACCTTCTCGCGCTCATCAACGATGTGCTGGATCTATCCAAGATCGAGGCCGGCAAAACCGAGATCTTCGTCGACGATATCGACGTGAACGAACTGCTGGAGGAGGTCAGCGCAACGGTCGGCCCGCTAATGACCAGAAACGACAACCGCTTCGAAGTTGAGCGTGGCGACAACCTCGGTCACGCTCAACAGGATAGCACCAAGCTGCGTCAGTCCCAGCTCAATCTGCTTTCCAACGCCGCCAAGTTCACCCATCAGGGAACCATCACGCTGCGCGTGGACAGAGAGCACTCGGAATCGGGGGACAGCCTCGTGTTCGAAGTGCGGGACACCGGTATTGGTATCGAAGCCGACAAGCTCGCGACCCTGTTCGACGAGTTCACCCAGGCGGATGCCTCCACCACCCGCAGGTACGGCGGTACTGGTCTGGGACTTGCCATCTGCCGAAGGTTCTGCAGGCTGCTTGGTGGTGAGGTCGAGGTGCGCAGCACCCCGGGGAAAGGCTCGGTATTCAGCGTTCGGGTGCCGGTGGAACTTCTTGAGAAACGGCAGCCCAGGGTCGTCGTCAAGGAGTCTCAAGCGATGCCCGTAGAGGAGCTGGAAGCCCTGCGTCGCCAGGACGCGGGGAGCACAGTGCTGGTAATCGACGATGACCCCGAGGCCAGGGATATCGTGCGCCGATTCCTCGAGCAGGATGGCTTTCAGGTGGTCTGCGCCGCCTCTGGTGAGGAGGGGCTGCGGCTTGCTCACCAGCTGGAGCCTGCCGCGGTGACGCTGGACGTCATGATGCCGGACATGGACGGCTGGACTGTGCTCAGGGCGTTCAAAGCCGATCCCCACCTGATGCGCATTCCCGTGCTCCTGCTCACCATGGTCGATGATAAGAGCAAGGGGTACTCGCTGGGTGCTAACGACTACCTCACCAAGCCCGTAGATCGAAATCGGCTTCTGCACACCCTCGAGCGTTACCGCTCCGAGGCCGGGCACTGCAGCGTGCTGGTAGTCGAGGACGAGTCGGACATCGCCCGGATGATGGTGCGGATGCTGGAGAAGTCGGGTTGCTCAGCGAAAGCGGTTGGCAATGGCCGCGAGGCGCTGGAGGCGATTTCGGCAGAGGAGCCGGACCTGGTTCTGCTCGATCTGATGATGCCGGTGATGGACGGTTTCGAGTTTCTCATGCAGTTGAGATCGCAGCCTCGATGGCGCGAATTGCCGGTAATCGTGGTTACGGCGAAGGAGTTGACCGAGGAAGACCGTCTGCAGTTGAGCGGCAAGGTTGAGGAGGTTCTCGAGAAAGGCGCTTATACGCGCGAGCAGCTGATTGAGCTGGTACGCGGCACGACCGCCGAGCACTCCTAGGCTCGTCCCGGCGACGGGGTGAAGGGCGGGCAGACCGACGAATGATGAGTTAGGATTAGCACCGCCATGAGCAAGATACTGATTGTTGAAGACAATGAGATGAACCGGGACATGCTGTCCCGCCGTCTCCAGCGCAAGGGTTTTGAGGTGGTGATGGCTGTGGACGGTCAAGCCGGCGTCGATATGGCGACCGCGGAATCCCCGGATCTGGTGCTCATGGATCTCAGCCTGCCCGTGATGGACGGCTGGGAGGCTACGCGGCATCTCAAAGCCGATGAGGCTACCCGAAATATCCCGGTGATCGCCCTGACCGCCCACGCCATGCAGGGCGACGAGCAGAAGGCGCTCGAGGCAGGTTGCGACGACTACGACACCAAGCCCGTCAACTTCAGTCGTCTCCTGGAGAAGATCAACAAATATCTGGCCTAGCCTGTCGGGCCCGCAGGTCGCTTCATCGATCGAAGCCTTCGATCAGCTGTGCCCGGCAATGGCATGGGGCTCGTAGACTTCCTCGAGCGCTTTTATGTCATCTTCCGTCAGGGCCAAATCCACGGCCTCAATGGCGGCCTGCAGATGCTCGGGTTTTGAGGCGCCGATAATGGGCGCGACGATGCCTGGCTTGCCGAGCATCCAGGCCAGCGCCGTCTGGCCCGGCTTGACCCCCAGCCTGGAAGCCACTTCCGCGTTCCGGTCCACCACGTCCAGGTCGGAATCCTTCCGGTACAGAAATGTGGTGAACTCGTCCGATCCGGCCCTGACGGTATCCTTCAACGTCTGTCTGGTACGCGCCAGATACCCGCGAGCCAGCGGGCTCCACGGAATGAGCCCGACGCCCTGATCCAGACAAAGGGGAATCATCTCCCGCTCTTCTTCCCGGTACAGCAGGTTGTAGTGGTTCTGCATGCTGACGAAGCGCACGCCGCCTCTGGCCTGGGCGGTAAACAGGTATTTGGCCATCTGCCACGCGTGCATGCTCGACGCCCCCAGGTAGCGGACCTTGCCCATGCGGACCAGATCCGAGAGCGCGTCGATGGTTTCCTCGATGGGTGTCTGATAATCGAAACGGTGAATCTGATACAGATCTATGTAGTCCGTTCCAAGGCGCTTGAGCGAAGCGTCGCAGGCCGCCATCACGTGTTTTCGCGACAGGCCGTGACGGTTGCGTCGCTGATTGTGCGTGCCGCCGAAGCATTTGGTGGCGACGACGATGTCCTCGCGCTCGATGCCCAGATCCCGGATGGCTTTACCGAGAACTTCCTCGGAAGCGCCGTTGGAGTAGACGTCGGCGGTGTCGTAGAAATTTACTCCCGCTTCCCAAGCCGCAGCAATGAACGGCAGGGCCTGATCGTATTCCAGCACCCAGTCACGCCAGGCCTTCGACCCGTAGGTCATCATGCCGAGACAGAGACGCGACACGCTGATCCCCGTATTGCCCAGATTAGCGTATTTCATGGTGCCTCCTGCTGCGTCCTGGCGTATCTTGACGGTGTTTTCACGCTTCCCTGCGGAGACTATCACGGCTTTCCAGTGGAATTGGGGTTCATCATGCGCACGTTTCGGGTTCTCGTCACGCTTGTCATCGGCTTCCTCCTCGCTGCCGGCGCGCGAGCCGAACTCACCGTTGGTGATATGGCGCCGGAGTTCACCCTGCAGGGCAGCGACGGGAAAACTTATAACCTGTCCGATTATCGCGGCGAAGAAGCGGTGGTGGTGGCCTGGTTTCCCAAAGCCTACACGTCGGGCTGCACCATCGAGTGCAAGTCCCTTGCGGAGAATGGCCACCTGATCCGGAAGTATCAGGTCAGCTACTTCATGGCCAGCGTGGATCCGATAGAGCAAAACCGTGGCTTCGCCGAGCAGCAGAAGGCGGATTTCCCCCTGCTCAGCGATCCCACCAAGGAGACGGCTCGAGCCTACGGCGTGCTGAGCGGCGCGGGCTACGCGGCCCGACATACCTTTTATATCGGCGTTGACGGCCGGATTCTGGCCATCGATCGCAACGTGCGGCCGGCCACCTCCGCCGAAGACATGGCGGCCACGCTGGGGGAGCTTGAGGTCGCCGCACGCTGATATCCGGGTCTGGAAATCTGAATCGCCCTGACTCTGTGCTTATGTGAGACGGCGCTTGAAATTCCTTCGGGAAATACCTATATACTAGTGTGTAGTCTAGTAACAAGTTCATAGAGGTTTAGCATGGTCGACCGTAATGCAGCGACGTTTCGCGGGACTGCCGTCCCGGGCATCGAGATCAGTAAGGTCCTGCGTAATACCTATCTCCTGCTAGGCATGACCTTGGCCTTCAGCGCGGTCATGGCAGCCGTTTCCATGGCGCTGAGCCTGCCCTATATGGGTCCCATCGTTACCCTGGTGGGCTTCTTCGGCCTGCTGTTCCTCGTCCACAAAACGGCAAACAGCGCCTGGGGGCTGCTGTCGGTGTTTCTGTTTACCGGCTTTCTGGGGCTGAGTTTAGGGCCCATTCTCTCTGTCTATCTCAGCCTGGCTAACGGCCCCAGCCTCGTCACCTCCGCTCTGGGAACCACCGCGCTGGCGTTCGTCGGTCTTTCTGGGTACGCGCTGATTACCCGTAAGGACTTCAGCTTCCTTTCCGGTTTCCTGGTGGTTGGCTTCTTTGTGCTCATGGGCGCGGTGCTGCTGGGTCTGATCTTCGACCTCTCGGCGTTCAGCATGGCGATCTCTTGCGGGTTCGTCCTGTTTGCCAGCGCGGCCATTCTCTGGCAGACCAGCGCCATCATTCACGGCGGCGAGACCAATTACCTGCTTGCCACCGTTACCCTCTACGTATCGATTTACAACCTCTTCCTCTCGCTGCTGCATATCTTTGGAGCTCTGGGCGAAGACTGAGGCCAGGCGCCCTCCACTCGGACCGGGACGCGGGCCTGTCGACATTCAGCGCGTCAGCGTCTGATAGACCATCGAAAGCGCCTCAGGGAGATCTTCGATCTCGTCGATGATGGTGTAGCGGGACCTCGGGCACATTCGTTTCAGGTAGTCGTTGCCGGAGCGGTCCACGGTGACGCAGAACGTTTCAACGCCCTTGTCTTGAGCTTCCTGCAGCGCTTTGGCCGTGTCCTGCACGCCGTACTCGTGCTCGCCCCGCTCCGGACCGTAATCGCTATCCTGGGGAAACCCGTCGGACAGAATCAGCAGCACCTTCATGGCGTTGCCTGACTGCAAGAGCTTGCGCACCGCATGTCGGATGGCTGGACCCATGCGGGTGCTTCGCTTCGGCTTCATGCCCGCGATAGCCGCCAGGGTGCGCGTGGTGAAAGCTTCTGAAGGCTCCTTGGCCACATAGAATTCCACGCAGTCGCGACCGTAGCCGGAGAAGCCGTAGATGCCGTAGCTGTCACCCAGTTTTTCCAGCGCCGACGACATCACCAGCATGGCCTCGCGCTGCACGTCGATGATGCGCCGCCTATCCGGCGCTTCCTTTGCTGGCGTGGCTGCAGCCCTGGGGTCTTCAGAGTCGCGCCCCGCAGGTTCTCGCAGGTTTGGAAATTCCTCATCATCCCACTCGACCGGAGGCGGGGGGTCAATCGGGTCGTCGGTGGAGGCGGACAGATCCACCAGGAACGCGGCGCAGACATCGCGATGCACCCGGTCGCGTCGGCTGTAGACCCGCTCGTCTGGCGTCTTTCCGGCCCGGATGTCCTGTCTGGCTGCGATCAGCGCGTTGAAGTCCAGCTCGTCACCATCGGCAACCCGATGCACTCGCTGGAGCCCCTGAGGTCGGATCTGCTCGAAGGCCTTCTGCACGCTGGGGCCGTGTCGACGCATCACCGCCTGCAGGGTGTGCAGATCAGGGTTCTGTTCGCCTTCCAGACGTTCTTCGTAGAGTCTGCACCAGTGGGGCAGATACTGCCGATTGACATAGTCCCACTCCGCGTAGCGGAAGCTGCGTGCGTCCAGCAGAGGCCTGCCTACGGCATCCTGAATGGCGGACCTTTCCATGTCGATGCGTCTGGCCAGGGTGTCTCGCTCGTTCTTGAGGGTCTGCAGGTGGATGTCTTCGGGGCGCACCTGGCCGTCCTGCAGATTCTCCGACTCGCCAGCGAGGGCCTCGTCACCCTCCAGCATATCGACGGCCAGCATCTGCTCTTCCAGCGCGGCCAGATCTTCCCGCCAATCCTCCAGGCGACCTTCCCGCTGCAACCAGTTTGCGGGGCTGTCCAGCTCCTCTTCCAGAGGCAGGACCATCTCGCCGGCCAGATCCTGGGGCAGGTCTTCGCACAGGGCATAGAGCTCGCAGCAGGCAGCCACCGACTGGTAAATGTCTGCCGGTGAGCGCTGGACGCGCCGCAGGATCTCGAGCATCGGGACCAGCCTTGCGGTCTGGTCCAGGCTTCCAAGCAGAGATCCGAGCGCCCCCAGAAGGTGGCAATCAAGGGCATGGAGCAGCGGCGTCAGACCGTCCACGGGCAGGGGCGGCGCATCAGCCAGCAACAGGGCGCAATAAGCCGTGAAATGTCGGTGGATGCCCGGATACCGGCTCAACATCAGGCTGTCCACCCTGGCCCGGTCTGAGATCTGGAGCAGACGGCTTGCAAGGTCGGGGCGGGCAAAGTGCTGGAACAGCAGCTGAAAATCGCTGATCCGCACGCCAACGTCAGGCACCGGCAACGCGCTCAAGGCGGCTATCTGTGATCGGGCCGCCTCGATGTTGAACGTGAAGGTGCCGAACTCCCGGTGGCACAGCTGCTGCAGGACGATAACGCGATAGGCTGCAGGGTCAACCGTTGGCAGCTGCTCGGGCAGATAAAGCGTATCCCGCGTGAGGGTGCTCTCCTCTACGCCCAGGCGCAGGCGCCGGCTGGTGAACTCGCTGCTTGGTTTGATGTGGTGGTAGCGGCCAGCAATGCCCTCTGCGAAGAGCGCCAGGCGCTCCTCTACCTCCGCCAGCTCGATCACGGCAGCACGGCGTCGACGATGTCGCCGATGGCTGCTTGTACTGTCGGGTCGTCGGAAACGGCGTTGACGATGGCGATGTCGGCGGCACGGCGCGGGCTGATGTCCTGACCGATGAGCGCGCCGGTGTAAATCAGCAGGCGCGTGCTGACCCCTTCCTCAAAGCCGTGCTCCTTGAGGTTGCGTACTTTTTCGCCGATGACTGCAAGGCTTTCAGCGGTCGCGGCGTCGACGCCCGACTCGTGGGCGATGATGATGGATTCGCGTTCCGGGTCCGGATAGTCGAAAGACAGGCTCACGAAACGCTGCCGGGTGCTGGGCTTGAGATCTTTGAGCACGCTCTGATAGCCGGGGTTGTACGACATCACCAGCAGGAAATCCGGGTGCGCGGACAGCAGCTCGCCGGTCTTGTCGATGG